>JBKPTT010000121.1:0-13016 GCA_046735635.1 Acidobacteriota bacterium
TCGTGGGACTGCTCGGTCCCAATGGTGCGGGCAAAACGACGACAATCAACATGATCCTCGGGGTACTCGAGCCGACGGCTGGCTCGATCCGGATCGACGGTCTGTCGCTGGCGGACAATCGTCGGGCGGTGCTCGCGCGCACGAACTTCGCCGCCGTGTACGCGCCGCTGCCCGGGAACCTCACCGTCGAGCAGAACCTGCGCATCTTTGGAATGCTGTATGGCATCCGGCACGTTCGCGCGCGGATCGATGCCGTGATCGGACAGTTCGACCTGGAACGGTTCCGTCACCTGAAGTGCGGCGTGCTCTCATCCGGTGAGCAGACGCGCGTTTCGGTCGCCAAGGCGATGCTCAATCAGCCGACGCTGCTGCTGCTGGACGAGCCGACGGCGTCGCTGGATCCCGCAACGGCCGATGACGTGCGCCGAAGGATTCGCGAATCGCGCGGCGATGGCGGCGTCCTGTGGACGTCGCACAACATGTACGAAGTCGAGAGCGTGTGCGACCGGGTGCTGTTCCTCTCGAAGGGTCGCGTGCTGCTCGAGGGAAACCCGCGCACGCTGCCGAGCGAACACGGCAAGGAGACGCTCGAGGAGCTGTTCATCGCGGTCGCGCGTGAGCCGCTGGCGCTGGAGCAGTAGCGATGGACGCCACGCGCGTATTCGCGCTGCTCCTCCGCCAGACGTATCTCATCCGCGGCAGCGTGTCGCGGTTGATTCCGCTTTTCATCTGGGTGGCCATCGACATCGTGTTGTGGGGGTTCATGACCCGGTACCTCAACTCGGTGACCGCCGCCGGTTTCAATTTCGTGCCGGTCCTCCTCGGCGCGGTGCTGATGTGGGATTTCTTCACGCGTGTAATGCAAGGGGTCACCATGGCGTTCTTCGAGGACGTCTGGACGCGGAATTTCCTCAACCTGTTCGCCAGCCCGATATCGACCGCCGAATACCTGACGGGGCTCGTGATGTCGAGCATCATGACGAGCTCGGTGGGTCTCGTCATCATGCTCGTTCTCGCGACGAGTGTGTTCGGGCTCTCGTTCTTGGCGTACGGAAGCGCGCTTGTCGTGTTCCTGCTGGTCCTGTTCGCGTTCGGCATCGCGCTCGGGATCATCGGATGTTCGCTCGTGCTGCGCCTCGGACCATCGGCCGAGTGGTTCATCTGGCCCATTCCGGCGTTGCTCTCGCCGTTCGCTGGCGTGTTCTACCCGATCGCGACGCTTCCCGCCTGGATGCAGGTCATCGCTCGATTGCTGCCCCCGTCGTACGTCTTCGAAGGGATGCGCGCCATCGTGCTGGGGCGCCCGTTCCAGAAATCGTCGCTGGCCTGGGGCGGTGTGCTCTCGATCGTCGCGATTTTTCTGGCATGCGGCATCTTCACGCGCGTCTACCGCCACGCGGTGCGATCCGGTCTGATTGCGCGGTATAGCGCCGAGAGTGTGAGCTGAAGCCGCGGAGCAATCGGGATGCGTGATCCGGGATCCGGGATCCGATCGGATCGCGGATCCCGCGTCCCGGATCCCGGCTTGGATTAGCGTAAGATACCGCGCATGAGACGAGCGGCATCGGCCCTTGCTGTCCTGCTGGCAGCCATCCCTGCGTTCGCGCAAGCACCGCCCACGAAGCTGAAGACGAAGTGGGCCGCCGAGGTCATGCCGACGAAGGTTCTGCCCGAGTACCCGCGTCCGCAGATGGTGCGTGCGAACTGGACCAACCTGAATGGCCAGTGGGAGTACGCGATCGCGCCGAAAGCGGCGGCGCGGCCGGAGGCGTTCGCAGGTCACATCCTCGTCCCGTTCGCGATCCAGTCTCAGTTGAGCGGCGTCGCCATGCCCGTGACCGAAGAGCAGCGGCTTTGGTATCGCCGGACCTTTCGGGCGCCCTCGATGCCCCGCGGGTCGCGGCTGCTCCTGCACTTCGGCGCCGTCGACTGGGAGTCGCATGTGCTCGTCAACGGGAAGGAAGTCGGGAGTCACACGGGCGGATACGATCCGTTCACGTTCGACGTCACGGACGCGCTCCGCCCGTCGGGCGATCAGGAACTGGTCGTCAGCGTCTGGGATCCCACCGACAAGGGAACGCAGCCGCGCGGCAAGCAGGTGCTCCAGCCGCGCAGCATCTGGTACACGGCCGTCACCGGCATCTGGCAAACCGTGTGGACTGAGGTCGTGCCCGCCCAGTACATCAAGGATCTGCTGATTGGATCGGACGCCGGTGCCGGCACCATGACGGTCACGGTGATGCCGTCGGGCGCGGCAAACAGCATCGCGCACGTCGTGGCGCGTGATGGAACGCGTGCCGTGGCCGACGCGTCCGGGCCTGCCGGGCAACCGATTGTCCTGCGGGTTCCGCAGGCGAAGCTGTGGTCGCCGGACTCTCCATTTCTCTACGACTTGCACGTGACCCTCGGCGGCGACGAGATTCAAAGCTACGCCGGTATCCGCACCATCGCAATCCAGCGGGATGCCGCCGGCGTCAATCGCCTGACGTTGAACGGTAAAGCACTCTTCGAATTTGGTCTCCTCGACCAGGGATGGTGGCCTGACGGCCTCTACACGGCGCCGACCGACGACGCGCTGCGCAGCGACATCGAGACGACCAAGCGCCTCGGGTTCAATCTCATTCGCAAGCACGTGAAGGTCGAGCCGGCGCGCTGGTATTACCACGCCGACAAGCTCGGCGTGCTCGTATGGCAGGACATGCCGAGCGGCATGCTCAGCGGCAACCAACAGTCGCCGCCCGACGCGACCGTCTTTGCTGCGGAGCTCGAACACATGATCGATGCGCGCCGCAATCATCCATCGATCATCATGTGGGTCCCGTTCAACGAAGGCTGGGGGCAGCACGAGACCGAGAAGTACGTCGCCTGGATCAAGCAGAAGGATCCGAGCCGTCTGGTGAACAACGCGAGCGGCTGGACGGACAGGCGCGTCGGCGACGTGTCGGACGTTCACTCGTACCCCTATCCCATTCGTCCGCCGCTCGAAGACACGCGCGCCGCGGTCCTCGGAGAGTTCGGGGGACTGGGCCTCCCGCTCGAGGGACACACGTGGCTAGGAAAGGACAATTGGGGCTACCGGACGTACAAGACTCCCGAAGAGCTCGGGCAGGCGTACCGCGAGTTGATGTATCAGCTGCGGATTCTTGTCGGCGAGGGATTGGCCGCGGCGATCTACACGCAGACGACCGACGTCGAGATCGAGGTGAACGGGATGCTCACCTATGACCGCGCGGTCGTCAAGCTGCCGCCCGATGCGAAGGAACTCGCCGCGCGCCTCTCCTCACCGCCATCGGTGACCGACCTCGTCGCGACGTCCGAGAAGGCGCCGCAGCAGTGGCGCTACACGACCGAGGCGCCGGCCGAAAACTGGTTCCGCACCGATTTCAACGATCAGGGATGGACAGCCGGCCCCGGTGGATTCGGCCGGCCGGATACCGCGCACGCCAGCGTCGGCACGCCATGGCAGACGTCCGACATCTGGATGCGCCGGACGTTCGATCTGAGCGCCGCGCCCGCGAATCCGCATTTGCGCGTCTGGCACGACGATGACGCGGAGGTGTATTTGAACGGCGAGAAGATTGCGACGCTGCCCGGCGCGGTGAGCGGCTATTGGTACGTGCGTCTCGACGCTGCGGCAAAGGCGCTGCTGAAAAGCGGCGGCAACGTGCTCGCAATGCATGTCAAGCAGGTCCGCGGCGGCCAGTTCGCCGACGTCGGCCTCGTCGAAGTGGTCGACCGTTAACGCTGGCCTCGATGCTGGCCGACGTAATCCGTTACTGCCGGCCTTCCCGACTAGTGTAATCCGGTAGTGCCGGCCTTCAGGCCGGCCTGGGGGATCGCAATGCGGGTTGTGGGGTTTACCTTGGCCGTCATCGTCTGTGGAGCGATCGGTGTGACAGCACAATCGAAGCGCGGGGTAACCCACGCGCCCTTCGGCAAGACCTCGGACGGCACGCCGGTCGAGATCTACACGCTGACCAACTCCAGCGGCGTCGAGATCAAGGCCATGACCTACGGCTGCATCATCACCAGCCTGAAGGTGCCCGATAAGAATGGCAAACTTGCGGACGTCGTCCTTGGCTATGACACGCTCGAGGAGTACCTGAAAGACTCGCCGTACTTCGGAGCAGTCGTTGGCCGCTATGGAAACAGGATCGCGAAAGGCCAGTTCACCCTGGGCGGCAAGACGTACAAGCTCGCGACCAACAACGGACCGAATCACCTCCACGGCGGCAACAAGGGGTTCGATAAGGTCGTGTGGAGCGCGACGCCGAAGACCGCCGCGGACGGCGTCGGCGTGGTTTTCACCCGCACGAGCCCCGACGGGGAAGAGGGCTATCCCGGCAACCTTCACGCCACGGTCACATATACGCTGACCGACAAGAACGAGCTCATAATCGAATACCACGCGACGACGGACAAGCCGACTCCGGTCAATCTCACGCAGCACAGCTACTTCAATCTTGCCGCCGACGATGGAGACATACTCGGGCATCAGCTGACGATCGAAGCCGACCGCTACACACCCGTCGATGCGACGCTGATTCCTACGGGCGAGCTCGCGCGCGTCACCGGCACGCCATTCGACTTCAGGAAACCGACGGCGATCGGCGCGCGGATCAAGGACAGCAACCCGCAGTTGAAGAATGGCAACGGGTACGACCACAACTGGGTGCTCAATCGCACGAAGAATGGGCTCGAGCACGCCGTCAGGGTGGTCGAGCCGAAGACTGGCCGGACGCTCGACATTGCCACGACCGAACCGGGCGTGCAGTTCTATACGGGCAACTTCCTCGACGGCAGCATCAAGGGGAAAGGTGGACGAACGTACACGCAGCGTTCGGCGTTCTGTCTCGAGACGCAGCATTTCCCCGATTCGCCGAACCATTCGAATTTTCCCTCGACGATCCTGCAGCCGGGACAGACCTATTCGTCGAAGACGGTGTTTACCTTTGGCACTGCGAAGTAGCCGTTTCGGCTCGCGCCCGAACAGTCCGCTCGCTCAGGGAAGGGCGTTCGTCCTTGTCGCGGCGCTGTTGAGTGGCGCCGCACTTGCCGTGCAGTCGCCGTCGCCCCAGATCTCGATGCGTGTCGATGCGTCGAAGCGCCTCGGATCGATGACTACCATGTGGGCCTTCTTCGGGCACGACGAGCCGAACTACACCTACATGAAGGACGGCCGCAAGTTGCTCTCCGAGCTGGCTGCGCTCAGCCCGGCTCCGGTCTTCATGCGGACCCACAACCTGCTCACGACGGGTGATGGAACGCCGGCGCTGAAGTGGGGATCGACCAACGCGTACACGGAAGATGCCGATGGTCACTCGAAGTACGACTGGACGGTCGTGGATCGCATCTTCGACACCTATCTGGAGCGTCACATGAAGCCGCTCGTCGAGATCGGCTTCATGCCGCAGGCGCTGTCCAGCAAACCGCTGCCCTACAAGCATGATTGGGCCCCTGGCGCCGGGAGAGACCTCTATACCGGCTGGTCCTATCCCCCAACCGATTACGCGAAATGGGGCGAACTGGTGCATCAGTGGGTGAAGCACGCCGTCGAAAAGTACGGCAAGAGCGAAGTCGACAGCTGGTACTGGGAGGTCTGGAACGAGCCCGACATCAGTTACTGGCACGGCACGCCGGAAGAATTCCAGAAGCTGTACGACTACGCCGCTGACGGCGTGAAGCGAGCACTTCCGACGGCGCGCGTCGGCGGTCCGGAAGTCACGGGACCCAACGGCGCGCGCACGCAGCAATTCTTCCGCGATTTCCTCGAGCACTGCGCGCGCGGTACCAATTTCGCCACCGGTCAGCGCGGCGCACCACTCGACTTCATCACGTTCCACGCCAAGGGTGCCCCGCGCATTCTCGACGGCCACGTGCGGATGGCGATCAGCAATCAGCTCAAAGCGATCTCGAACGGATTCCAGATCGTCGCGTCGTTCCCGGAATTTCGCGGACTGCCGATCGTGATTGGCGAATCGGACCCGGAAGGCTGCGCCGCGTGCTCGATGAAGACGAACCCGGAGAATGCGTACCGCAACGGCACGATGTACTCGAGCTACACGGCGGCGCAGATTGCACGCACGTACGAGCTTGCCGATCTGCACCACGTGAACCTGCTCGGCTCGCTGACGTGGGCGTTCGAGTTCGAGGACCAGCCGTACTTCGCCGGCTTCCGCGATCTCGCGACGAACGGGATCGACAAACCGGTCCTGAACGTGTTCAGGATGCTGGGCATGATGCGCGGCGATCGGCTGGCGGTTGAGAGCAGCGGCGCAGCCGACGTGCAGACGATTCGGGACAACGGCGTTCGCACGTCGCCCGATGTCTACGCGCTCGCCGCGCGCTCAGGGCGCGATCTCTGGGTGCTCGCGTGGAACTACCATGACGACGACATGCCGGCAGACCCGGCGCCGGTGTCGGTCACGATCGAGGGCGCCGCCGACGGGAATCCTGCGATAACGGAATACCGGGTGGATCACGACCACGGGAACGCATACGAAGCATGGAAGGCCATGGGCTCGCCCCAGTCGCCCGACCCGCGCCAGTACGCCGAGCTCGAGAAGGCCGGTCAGCTGCAAGCGCTGGGTCCCGCCACGCGCCACCATGTCCAGGGCGGCACGCTTCAACTCTCGCTCACGCTGCCGCGTCAGGCGGTGTCGCTGATCGTCGTCAAGTATTGAGTCGTCGCATCGGAGACCAGCGCGTCGAGCTCACATCAGCTCCCCGGCGCCTCGGCCTACGCCCGGAAAACCGCGCCTTCGGCGGCGGCCTCACGATGGCCGCGTCGGCTCAGGTTTGACGCGCGACAGCCCCAATCATTTGGGCAGACAGCGTTCGTGAAGGCCAGTGTCGAAACGGTGCCGCCGCGGATCGGAACACCTGCGGCGCGGTTTTCGGCTAACGGAGCGGGCTGGCCGCATCGCGCCGAGGACCTGACGTGACCTCGCCGCGCTGTTTAGCCGCTAGGTCACACAAGAAACCCATTCTTCGTGCCCTTCGTACCTTCGGGGTCTTCGTCGGTTCCGCGCGTCAGTGCGTGCAGCGGGAGAGTGAATGGCACGCGATTCAGTGCTCTACTCGCGCAGCGCAACAAGCGGATCGATCCGTGACGCGCGCCACGCAGGCCAGAGGCATGCCTGCAGACCGGCCGCAAGCACGATGAGCGTCACGAGCGCGAACGCAAGTGGATCGAACCCCGAAATGTTCCAAACGTTGTGCGCCAGCAGCTTCGCGACGACGATGCTTCCGGAGAGACCGAGGAACAAGCCGACGCCGAGCAGACGTGAGCCGCTTGCGACGATCATGCGCGCGATCGTGGCGCTGTCGGCGCCGAGCGCCATCCGCACGCCGATTTCCTGGCGCTGCAGGGCGACCGCATTCGACATGACGCCGTAGACGCCGACAACAGCGAGCACGAGGCCGATGCCGCCGAACAGCGACAAGAGCGCGAGGCTGAACCGGGGCCGCGCGTACTCCTCTTCCTTCAGCAGGGCGTCGAGCGTCATTACGTTGGAGACTGGCTGGTTCCGGTCGATCGCGTACACCTGGCTCGACACCGAGCGCGTCAGGGTTCCGGGCTCGACGTTCGCTCGAATCACCACCCAGTTCACGATGCCGGCGGCGGTGAACGGCACGTAGATCTCAGGCATGATCGGGTCCGCGAGCCCGTTGTTCTGCGTGTCGGCCACGATTCCGACGATCTCGAATTGCGGGTTCTTGACATTGAGCGGAGGCTGCGCGAGGCGCGGCAGCCGTACGGATTGTCCCAGCGGAGGCAGGCCCTCCAACCGCACGCGCGCGAACCGTTCGTTCACCACTGCCGCCGGCCGCACGCCTCGCACATCGTCGTCGGTCAGGAGACGCCCGGCGACCAGCCGCAGGCCCATGGTCGGCGCATAGCCCGAGTCGACGTTGTGGACGACGACGGGATCGGCGGTTGGTGAGGTGCCGGGAATCTCGGCGCTCGACCACATGTTGCCGAGCGGGTGCGTTCCGGTGTTGATACCGGCCGCGGCCACGCCGGGCAGCGCACGGATGCGGTCGAGCAGATCCTGATAGAAGGCGCTGCGTCGCGCGGCATCGGGGTACCGCTCCGGCGAAAGCGGCACCCGGAGCAGAAGGAATCGCTCCGGTGGATAGCCAAGATCGATTTGACGCAGCGACAGAAAGGTTCGAATCAAAAGACTGGATCCGGCGAGCAGCATCAGCGCCAGGGCGACTTCCGCGACGACCAGCGTCTTGCGGAGCACCGCCTGTCGTGAGCCGCCCGCGAGGCTGCGTCCCGATTCCCGCAGGGCCGCCGCAAGATCGCGGCGGGAGCTGTGGAGCGCCGGCGCGAGACCGCAGACGATTGACGTAATCGCGCATATCCCGAGCGTGAAGAGCAGCACGGCGCCGTTGACGGCGATCTCGGACTCGTCCGGAATCGTGTCGGGCGGCACCAGCGCGAGAATCAATGGCAAGCCCGCATACGCGAGCGCAGTTCCTGCCGCGCCGGCAAGCAGCGCGAGCAGAAGGCTTTCCGTGAGGAGCTGACGAACGACTCGCGATCGATTTGCGCCGAGCGCCGCGCGCACCGACATCTCACGTTGGCGTGCCGCTGCCCGCGAGAGCAGCAGGTTCGACACGTTCGCGCATGCGATTACGAGGAGCAGCGACACCGCGCCGAACAGCACCCAGATGTCGCCGGTGATGCCGCTAGGAAATGTCTCTTTGAACGACAGCAGTCCGACACGCCACGAGTCGGGGAACGCTGCCGGCTCACGCTGCTTCAGATCCTGGATGATCGGCCGCAGGTCCGCTTCCGCCTGTGCTTCGGTGACGCCTGGCTTCAGCCGGCCGAGCAGGTGAACGTTGCGCACGTTCTCGATCACGCGGCCGCGCTGGAAGCCGATCGGCAGATACACATCGGCGCCGCGCCACATGAAACGCTTGGGCATGACGCCAATCACCGTGCGCACGCTGTTGTTGAGGCGCATCTGGCGTCCGAGGACGTTCGGATCGCCCCCGAACTGCCGCTGCCAGAAGCGGTAGCCCAGTACGACGACAGGCGTTGCGCCAGGTCGCGCATCGTTCGCGTCGGGCGTGCGTCCGATGAGCGGCGGCACACCCATCACCTCGAAGGTATTGAACGTGCCGTGATTTCCCCGCAGGCGCTGCGGGTCGCCTTCGCCGGACCAGAGCACGTCGCTGATCGTCGACGCGATCGTGCCTTCGAAGATCGTGTTGCGCTCCGCAATTTCGAGGAACTGATCAACCGAGTAATTCGTCCGACCGCCGCGTGCGGCGGTATTCGACACGCGCACGCTCATCAATCGGTCGACGTCCTTGTATGGGAACGGGTCGAGCACGACCGCGTGCAGCACGCTGTACATCGCTGTCGCCGCCGTGATGCCGACGGCGAGGGAGGTCACCGCGAGCGTGGTGAAACCGGGGGTGCGCGCCAGGCTGCGTGCGGCGAACCGCAGGTCGCGGCCAAAATGTTCGAGCAGCGTCAGCATGGTCGGTCCTCCGCGTTCGAGTAAGATACGCCGCATGATGCGTGCCGTCCACGTCTTTCCCCGAGCGGTCCGCGCGTGAGGCTCACGTCGCTCGACTGGCTCATTGTCGTCGTCTCCATCGCCGTTTCCTTTGTTCCCGCGGTGCTGCTTGCACGGCGCGCGGGGTCGAGCACCGCCGAGTTCTTCACGTCGGGACGAGCCGCGCCCTGGTGGCTGATCGGCGTATCCATGGTGGCCACCACGTTCAGCACCGACACGCCCAATCTCGTCACGAACCTCGTTCGCGAAGGCGGAATTGCCGCCAACTGGGTCTGGTGGGCGTTTTTGTTGACGGGCATGACAACGGTATTTTTTTATGCGCGCCTGTGGCGGCGCATCGGCGTGCTGACCGACCTGGAATTCTACGAGCTTCGCTACTCGGGCGCGCCGGCGAAGTGGGTACGCGGGTTTCGAGCCATCTACCTGGGGCTGTTCTTCAACATCGTCATCATGGCGTCGGTGAATCTCGCCGCTGCAAAAATCGCGAACGTGCTGCTCGGGTGGCCGATTCTGCGCACGCTCGTCGCGTGCAGCGTTCTCAACGTCCTGTTCGCGGCAACGTCCGGCCTGTGGGGCGTGCTCGTGACCGATTTCATTCAGTTCGGCATCGCGATGGCCGGTTCGTTCGCTGCGGCGTACTATTCGCTCGGGCGCCCGGAAGTCGGCGGCCTCTCCGGGCTGCTGGCGAAGATCGATCCGTCGGTCATGCGGATGGTGCCGGATTTCAACAACACGGACTTGATGTTGTCGCTGTTCGTCGTACCGCTCACGGTGCAATGGTGGGCGACGTGGTATCCGGGGTCCGAGCCGGGCGGAGGCAGCTACATCGCCCAGCGTATGCTCGCGGCGCGTACGGAGCGCGACGCACTGTCCGGGACGCTCTTCTTCAACCTCGCGCACTACGCGCTGCGGCCCTGGCCATGGGTCATCGTTGCGTTGTCGTCGATGATTGTGTTTCCGACGGTCGCCGACATTACGCGCGCCCTGCCCAATCTCGACCCACACCTGCTGGGGAACGACACCGCGTATTCCGCGATGTTGACCTTCCTTCCGCACGGCGTGATGGGCATCATGGTGGCGGGGCTGCTCGCAGCGTACGTGTCCACGCTTTCGACGCACTTGAACTGGGGCACCTCCTATCTCGTGCACGACTTCTACCGGCGATTCGTGCGTGCAAACGAGCCCGAGCGGCATTACGTCTTCGTCGGACGAATCGTCACCGGCGTGTTGATGGTGCTTGCTGCGCTCTTCACATTGATCCTGCAGACGGCGCGCGGCAATTTCGATTTGATGCTGTCGGTCGGCGCCGGTACCGGGCTGATTTACCTGCTTCGCTGGTTCTGGTGGCGCATCAACGCGTGGAGCGAAATAGCCGCCATGGTGAGCTCGTTTCTGCTGGCGGCGGTGCTGTTCGTTGCCAAACGCCAGGGTCTGGCAATACCCACACACGTCAGCCTGCTCGCGACGATTGCCATTACGACGGTGGTGTGGCTCGTTACCGCGTACGCGACCGAGCCCACCGACGCGGCGACGCTGCGCAATTTCTATCGCCTCGCCCGGCCTGCCGGTCCCGGGTGGGCGTCAATCCGAGCCGCGTGCCCGGATGTAACGCCTGCTGACAACCTGTCTGCGGCGTTCGTCTGCTGGTTCGCGGGACTCACGTTGGTGTATGGCGCGCTGTTCGGCGCGGGGCACCTGCTGTTTGGACATCCGGGGCCGGGCTTGATCGGGAGCGTCTGCGCCATCGTCGGGGCGGTCGTGCTTGCCGGCACGCTGCCGCGCCTCTGGCGCGCATGATCACGACGAGGGCGGTGATCCTCGCGCGTGGCCTCGGCACCCGGATGCGGGCCGAAGACGCGTCGGTTCCCCTCACGCCGGATCAACGTCGGGCCGCTGACGCCGGGTTCAAGGCGATGATGCCGGTCAACGGGCGTCCGTTTCTCGATTATGTCCTGAGCGGCATCGCCGACGCTGGTATTCGCGAGGTGGCACTCGTCGTCGCGCCAGAGCACGAAACCATTCGGCGTTACTACTCCTCGCTGATCTCTTCGCGCGTTGCCCTGAGCTACGTCGTGCAACCGGAACCTTTGGGCACGGCAAACGCGCTGCTTGCCGTCGAGCAATGGGCGGCAGGCACTCCGTTCTTGACCCTCAACGGCGACAACCTCTACCCGCTGCACGCGCTGGAACCGCTTGCGTCACTGCGTGAACCGGGGTTGCCGGCCTTCGACGCCGACGATCTCGTGCGGACGAGCAATATCCCTGCGGAGCGGATTCGGTCGTTCGCGGAAATCGACGTGGGTGCAGACGGGTACTTGCATCGAATCGTGGAGAAGCCGACGACACCAGCGGCGCTGAAGCTCGTCAGCATGAATTGCTGGCGCTTCGATGAGCGCATCTTCGAGGCGTGCCGCGATGTCCCCAGATCCGTCAGAGGCGAGTACGAGCTGCCGCAAGCCGTACTGCTGGCGATCGAGAGAGGAGTGGGTTTCAAGACATTCCCCGCGAGAGGCCCGGTGCTCGACTTATCCAGTCGCGTGGACGCCAGGGATGTCGAGCGCCGCCTGGCCGGCGTCGTTCCGCGGCCATGACTTCAGCGAAGTCGATCGCGGCGGCGCTGGTTGCGCGTGGCCTCGACGAGGCGGAGGAGGATGCCAAAGCCGCGATGTTCGAGCGGGTGCTGCACGCGTTCGCCTCGAAGTGCGGCGGCGAGCCGGAGCACGCCAGGTGGGTACCGGGCCGCCTCGAGGTATTTGGCAAACACACCGACTATGCGGGCGGACGGACGCTCGTCTGCGCCGTTCCGCGCGGCTTCGCGATGGTCGCGCGTCCGCGCTCGGATGGCCAACTGCACGTTATCGATGCCAAGCGGGATGAAACGTTCATCTTCCATCCGTGGGACGCCGATACGCACGCAGGATGGCGACATTACGTCGAGGTCGTCGCCCGCAGGCTCGGACGCAACTTTCCCGGGTCCACGCTCGGGGCGGACGTCGTACTCGAAAGCGATCTTCCTCGGGCGTCCGGGATGAGCAGTTCGAGCGCACTCGTCGTCGGCGTCGCAGCCACCCTCGTTCGCGCCGGAGGGCTGGACCGCCGCAGCGAGTGGCGCACGAACATCGCGACGCCGCTGGACCTCGCCAGTTATTTTGGTTGCCTCGAGAATGGCATGCCATTCGGCAGCCTCGCCGGTGATGCGGGTGTGGGCACGCACGGCGGGAGTGAAGATCACGCCGCGATCGTGAACGGTGCCGCAGCGTCGGTGTCGGCGTTCCGCTTCGTCCCGATGCGGCGTCTCGACGAGGTGCGGATTCCGGCGGGCTGGCGCTTCGTGCTGAGCACGTCGGGCATCGCGGCGCGAAAAACGGGCGCCGCGATGCACCAATACAACCGGCTTTCGCAGGGGACACGTCTGCTGTTGGAACTGTGGAACGCCTCGCAGTCCGCGGCCGATTCCCTCGCGGCAATCACGGC
>JBKPTT010000122.1:0-21725 GCA_046735635.1 Acidobacteriota bacterium
GCGGTCGCGTTTGCCACGATCCTGGCGGTCGTCGCGGGGCTGACGCTCGCGGGCGCGAGCGCGCTGTCGCACGACATCTTCACGCATGCGATTCGCAAAGGGGCCGCGTCGGAGCAGGAACAGATTCGGGTCGCTCGCATCGCCACGCTCGCGTTTGGCGTCGTCGCCGTCGTCCTCGGAATCGTATTCAAGGGGCAGAACGTCGCGTTCATGGTGGGGCTGGCGTTTGCGATTGCGGCAAGCGGAAATTTTCCGGCGCTGCTGCTGTCGATCGTGTGGCCGCGGTTCAACACGGCCGGCGCGGTCTGGGCGATTCTCACCGGAGCCCTGTCTTCCGTTATCCTGATCGTTCTGAGTCCAACGATCTGGGTCGATCTGCTGCACTACGGCGGACCTATCTTTCCGCTGCGGAACCCGGCAATCGTCTCGATGCCAGCCGGGTTCCTCGCCGGGGCGGCTGCGTCCTTGTTCACGTCGGAGCCTGCCGCGGAGGCGAAGTTCCACGAGGAGAAGCTGCGGACCTATCTTGGGATTGGGGCCGAATGAGCATCAGCGCTTGCGGAAAATCCAGAATGCGACGAACAGACAGAGTGCAGCGATCCATACCGCCCGATGTTGGCGGAAGCTCTCCTGCAGCAATTGAGTCGTCGAGTCGAACGTCGCCGCGACGCGCGAAATCAGGGTGCCGAGCGAGCCATATTCGCCAAGCGATTGTGCAACGAGCATGATGATCGCCTCCGTCGATGATTCTCCTGCGGTCGCCGGACGCTGAATGATCAGGCGAATGATTCGCGGCGTCTGCCTGGTCTTCCTTGGGAGCGCGCTGCCGATGGCGTCGGCCTGCGGCAGCCCCGACAGCCCCGGCCCGTCGACCCAAGCGCCTGCGGCCACGTGCCCCGCTGATATTACGGTCTCGAACGTCGTCGGCGGGTCGCTGGCTGTGAGCTACGCCCTCCCGACCGTTACCGGCGGCACGCAGCCCATCGGCATCAGTTGCTCCCCGGGGTCGGGCACGACATTCTCCGTGGGCGCGACGGCCGTCTCCTGCACCGCGACGGACGCAAGCTCCCGCACGGCGCAGTGTACGTTTACCGTCAGGCTGAACGCCGCGCTGCGCCTGGGCGCGACGAAATTCCTGGCGTTCGGCGACAGCTTCACCGAAGGCGAGGACGGGCAGCGGCTGCGTCTCGTGCCGCATTCGCATTTCATCGATCCGACCGGAACCTACCCTTACTTGCTGGAGGGTATGTTGAACACCGCCTACGCCGCGGAACCCATTCACGTCCAGAACGAGGGACGCAGCGGTGAGCCGATCGACCAAAGCCGCCAGCGATTGACCGGCACGCTCAGAAGCCAGCGTCCACAGGCTCTGTTGCTGCTTGACGGGTACAACGATCTGTTCGGAAACTGCGCCGCGGCCCGTCCGCAGGATGTCGCCTCGTCCAAGTGCACGACCGCAATCAACGAAGTAGTCAGCAGTTATCGCAAAATGATCCAGGACGCCAAGAGCCAAGGCGTCACGTACGTGCTGGCCAGCACGCTGACGCCGTCTGGCAACTACGTGCCCGGGCCGACCGTCGTCGATCGCCGCATAGCATCGTCGGCTATTACGTCGGTGAACGCAAAGCTCGTCCCGGTGATTCGCTCCGAGGGCGCGACGGTCGTAGACTCGTATGCGGCCTTCCTCGGCCACGAAGCGGAGTACATCGCCGACGATGGTCTGCATCCGCGGCGTGCGGGATATCAGGCGCTCGCGGACACGTTCTTCGGGTCGATCAAGGACACGATTCCATCGACGCCGGCGTTCAGATAAGCACACGAACCGCGAGCCGCAAAACTGCGGATCGCGACAGAGGCACCAATGGGTAGACTCAGCGGAAAAACCGCGTTCCTCACGGCGGCGGCCGCGGGCATCGGCCGCGCGACCGCGCTGGCGTATGCGCGCGAAGGCGCTTCCGTGATTGCAACCGACATCGATCAGGCCGGACTCGAGTCTCTCAAGAAGCAAGAACCGCGGATCGAGACGGCGCATCTCGACGTGCTCCACCACGGGCAGTGCGCCGAGGTGTCGCAGCGGTGGCCGCACATCGACGTGCTGCTGAACATCGCCGGGTACGTCCATCACGGAACGATCCTGGACTGCACGCCAGAAGACTGGAGCCGCTCGTTCGAGATCAACATCAACTCGATGTATCGACTCACGCGCGCCGTCCTTCCGGGCATGCTCGAGCGCGGCACCGGATCGATTATCAACATGTCGTCGATCGCGTCGAGCATCAAGGGCGTCGCACACCGCGCCGTGTACGGCGCCTCGAAGGCCGCAGTCATCGGCCTGACGAAGGCCATCGCCGCGGATTTTGTTCGGAAGGGGATTCGCTGCAACGCCATTTGCCCCGGGACTGTCGAGACGCCGTCACTGGCCGGCCGCATGGCTGCGACCGGCGACCTCGAGGCGGCGCGCCAGGCGTTCATCTCGAGGCAGCCGATGCAGCGGCTCGGTAAGCCGGAGGAGATCGCCGCGTTAGCCGTCTACCTGGGAAGCGACGAGTCGGCGTTCACGACCGGCCAGACGCACATCATCGACGGCGGGTGGATCGGATAGCCGATCGTTCTACTTCACTGCAATGATCAGCCTTCCGAAATCCAGACCGACGGCGAATCGCGTCAGAAACTCGGGGCCGCTGCGGAATGCGGTGTCCTGATTGTCGAAATCAGACGCCTTGAAACCCTGCGGGAAGAACGAGCTGTCCAGGTCGATTCTCAACACGGACGCCCAGGGACTTTTGGAGTGAAGCGCAAACGGCGCAAATGACGCGCTCACGGGTGTGATCGAGAGCTTCGTGAACGTGTCGAAGCCGTCCCCCGACACTGGCATGAAGCCGGCCCCCGGTCCGATTTCGATGCTGCGATGTGGGTGGAACATCCACAATACGCTTACAGGCCAGACGTGAACCGGCCGACGATCATCCAACGGCGTTCCCTCGAGATCCTTGAAACGCGGCCGATTCCCGCTGCTCAGACGACTGAAGCGGATCGTGATTGTCTGTGTCCCGCCAGGTCCAACCCCGCAGGCTCCCCACTCGGTGATTTCATGGCGGCAGGGAACAGGAAAGGACACCGTTGGTCCGAGGAAGGGGCCCGGTCCACTCAGCTCTTCGAGCCAGGACATCCAGCCAGCCCAATCCGCGTGCGCGGTTGCGGGCCACAGCGCCACGAGGCAGACGAACAACAGCAGTCGTGCGGTTCTCACGAATCCTCCTCGTGACTGTACTTGTCACCGTGCCCTGAAGATTTTTTCCACGACGCCCTGGGATCTGAACCGCGGGTCATCTCTCTTGACGACTTTCGTCCGCGGCGGCTCGGTATCGGGACAGAAGAGCAGCATACGCGACGCGTCTTCGCCGACCACGTAGCATCGCGTACCCTCGAGATCCCCGCGCAGCGCCGACGCTCTCCACATGATCCTGTATGGCAGCTCGTTGAGGACGAGCAGCGCCATCACGATAATCGCGAGCGCCGCCACGGGTCCCTTGCCTTCGTGCGTGCCGAGGCGCCGCCGGAGGCCCAGGACGCGCAGCAAGCCCGCGAAGAACACCAGCAACAATACCGTCAGCACCGCGCGGTACAACAGCTTCTGCTGCTCGTTGCCTTCTCCGAGCCGCCACAGAACGGTGGCGGGTGCGGTGCTCAGATCGGTCATCCAGGCATCGATGAGCGCCGAGAACGTCCAGAACACCGCGACGACGGCGATCGCGCCTACCGCGGTCAAGGCCTGCGCCATGACGACGGGGTCATTCAGCTTCAGCCGCGCTGCCGCGGTGCTCCATCGAGTCGTCACGCTGTCGACACTGCGCGCAACCGGTTGCATCAGCGACATCACGCGGAACAGGAACGTCGCGGACCACCAGGCCGTCGCGGCGACAGCCGCATAAAAGGCTGGGCCGACGAGCGATCGCGCGCCGAGAACGAGGTACTCCATCGGCGATTCCGAGGCAAAAGCGCCGATTCGGCCAAGTTCCAGGTTGAACGCCGCCGATGTGAGACGCCCGAACGACCAGAGCACAGCCGGCGCCGCGGCTGCCGCAATGGCGACGCGCGCGGCGCGCGACAGTCCGGCGCCGCGCGGGACGGCGACAACCGTGCGTTGCGCGGTCGCCGCATGCGAAATGTCGGCGCGGACCGCATCGAGCGCGGCGCCTAATTCAATCGCCGACTGGAAGCGCTCGTCCGGATCCGCAGCGAGCGCCCGCGCGATCACATCGGCGAGCGCCGCGGGCACTCTCGGATCGAGGTTGTCCGCGCGCGGAAGCTTCCTGACCGCCGCCACCAGCATGTCCAATGGATTGCTCGACGAGAACGGCCGGCGCCCCGTCGACATTTCGAACAGGATGACGCCGAGACTGAAGAGGTCGCTTCGCTCGTCCACGGTCCGTCCGAGCAGATGCTCGGGCGACATGTACGCCGGTGTTCCCGGCAGCGGTCCCCGCGCCGCCGTCGCGGTCGTCGCATCGTCGGCCGCCGTGGTCGCGGAGATCGACGCGAGCGCCGTCGCGATGCCGAAGTCGAGGATCTTGATCGAGCCGTCCGGGGTGACCTGCACGTTGGCGGGTTTGAGATCACGATGAATGATGCCCTTCGCGTGCGCAGCGGCCAACGCGCCGGCAATCTGTCGCCCGATGGCGACGACGCGCTCGGGCGGGAGCGGCTCCCGCTTGAGGAGCACCGCAAGGTTCTCCCCCTCGACGTACTCCATGACGATGAAGGCGCGGCCGTCGTGCTCGAGCACGTCGTGGACCGCCGCGACGTGCGCATGGCTGACGCGCGCGGCCGCGCGGGCTTCGTGGATGATTCGCGCGCGCAGGCTCTCGACGCCCGACGTGGTCGAGAAGAGGCATTTCAGCGCGACGAGCCGATCGAGGCGCGGATCGCGCCCGAGAAACACCTCGCCCATGCCTCCCTGGCCGAGCCGGTGCAGGATGACGTAGGGACCAACGTGGGTTCCAGTGGGAAGATCGGCGTTCCGGTCGCCCGCCGCAGATGGAGATCCCGAGCCGCTCCGGATCAGCGCCGCCATGGCGTCACGCAGCGCCGGATCCACGCAGTGCTCGCGCAGGAACTGCTCGCGTGCGTCTACCGGCTGGCCGCACGTGGCTGTGATGAGCTCCTGCGTCTCGAGCCAGCTTGGATTCATGTGGCGGGCGCCAGCGGACGTCCTGTCGCGGATAGTATTGCGGTGCCGGCGACGCTGTAAAGCGGGGGAACGCTGGCCATAGAGTAAGTCAGGAGTAAAGGTGATGGAGCAGCGACGGTTTGGCAATTCGGGGTTGAGCGTGTCGGTCCTGAGCTTCGGGACGATGACGATTGGCGGCAGGGATCGATTCGGCAAGATGGGAAACCTCGGCGTCGCGGAGACGAAACGGATCCTGGACGTCTGCCGAGACGCTGGCGTGACCACGATCGACACCGCCGACGTGTACTCGTTCGGTGCCTCCGAAGAGATTCTCGGCGAGGCGCTCGAGGGGCAGCGGGAAGATTTCGTGCTGGTCACGAAGGGATTCATGCGGCTGGGCACCAAGGGGCCGCACGACGTAGGCCTTTCCCGGAAGCACCTGATGAAGGCGTGCGAGGATAGTCTGCGCCGGCTCCGAACCGACTACATCGATCTGTACATCGGCCATCAGCCCGACTCGCTCGTGTCGATCGAAGAGACGATGCACGCGTTCGACGATCTGGTCACGGCCGGAAAGATCCGCTATGCCGCGTGCTCGAACAACTCGGCGTGGCAGGTCATGAAGGCTCTGGCCGTTTCCGAACGGTTCGGCCTGACGAAGTACGTGTGTCAGCAGGTGAACTACAACCTGATCGCGCGGGACGTCGAGCACGAGATCATCCCGCTGGGTCTCGATCAGGCGATCGGGATTATGGCGTGGAGCCCGCTGCACGCGGGACTGTTGTCGGGCAAATTCCGCCGCGATTCGCCGCGGCCGTCCGTGAGCCGCCTGAACGAGCTGGAGGTTCCTGGCACCGTCGATTTCGACCGCGTCTATCGCATCGTGGACAAGCTGACCGAGATCGGCGGTGCGCGCGGCGTGACGCCGGCGCAGGTCGCGCTCAACTGGGTCATGAACAAACCGGGCGTCGACACCGTCATCATCGGCGCGCGCGACGAGGCGCAGCTGCGAGATAACCTGGGTGCCGCGACCTGGCGACTGACGGCAGACGAGATGCTCGCACTCGACGAGGTCAGCGCGCTGCCCGAGCCCTATCCGATGTGGCATCAGCACAAGTTCGGGATAGAGCGAAATCCAAAGCTGCCCAGCATGCGTTCAGACCACGGTCGCTGACAGGATCAAAAGGACGAAGCTGCTTATAATGTCGCCCATGAATCGACGCGATTTCATCAAAGGCTCTGCAGCTGCCATCGCGCTCTCTCGCGTGCCCGGATACGCCGAACAGTTGGCCGATGCGCGCAAACGCGTCGGGCTGATTGGCACCGGCTGGTACGGCAAGACGGACCTGCTGCGCATGATTCAGGTGGCGCCCGTCGAGGTCGTCTCGTTGTGCGACGTGGACAAGCGCATGCTCTCGGAGGCCGCGGACCTGGTTGCCGCTCGACAGAAGTCAAAGCAGCGCCCACGCACCTACAGCGACTGGCGCGAGATGCTGAAGGCGCGGGACCTCGATGCCGTCCTGATCGGCACGCCGGACCATTGGCACGCGCTCCCGATGATCGAGGCGTGCAAGGCCGGCCTGGATGTCTGGGTCCAGAAGCCGATCAGCGTCGACGTTGTCGAAGGGCAAGCGATGCTGGCGGCGGCGCGGAAGTACAAACGGGTCGTGCAGGTCGGCATGCAGCGCCGAAGCACGCCGCACCTCGTGCACGCGCGCGACCGCATCGTGAAGGAAGGACGTCTGGGAACGGTCGGCCTCGTCGAGGTCTATTGCTACTACCACATGCGGGCGACGGCGAACCCTCCCGATACGCAGCCACCTGATTACCTCGACTACGAGATGTGGACGGGCCCCGCGCCGTTGCGTCCGTACAACTCGCTCGTGCACCCGCGCGGATGGCGCGCCTTCATGGAGTACGGCAACGGCATCATGGGCGATATGTGCGTGCACATGCTGGACATGACCCGATGGATGCTCGATCTCGGGATGCCGGCGCGCATCAGCTCCTCAGGCGGCATCCTCGTGGACAAGGCGAGCAAGGCCAACATCACCGACTCCCAGACAGCGACGTTCGATTTCGGCAACCTTCAGGTCGTATGGACGCATCGCACCTATGGCGATGCGCCAGACCCGAAATACCCGTGGGGCGCCACGTTCTACGGCGACAAAGGCACGCTGAAGGCGAGCGTCATGGGCTATGACTTCACGCCGTCCGGGAAGAACAACGGGCAGGCCGTTCACGAGGACGTCAAATACGAGCTCGACGAATTTCCCGAGGACAAGACCGAAAAAGATCTCGAGACTCACGTGGCACCTGCGGTGCGCGAGCACATGAAGAACTTTCTGGCGTGCATCGAATCGCGTCAGAAGCCGGTTTCCGATATCGAGCAGGGCTACATGTCAGCGGCCGCATGCATTCTCGCCAACATGTCGATGAAGCTCGGACGGACGATTCAATGGGATCACGCGAAGGGACAAGTCGTCGGCGATCCGGAAGCGAATCGCCTGCTGAGGCGCCGCTATCGCGATCCCTGGGTCCACCCCGATCCAGCATCCGTCTAGGAGTTCAGATGGTCGTACTGCTCGCGGCCCTGCTGCACGCAGCCGCTATGGCGCCGCGGCAGTCGACGCAGTCCTCCCGTGATGCATCGGCGCAGCCGCCGGTCTTTCGCGTCGCGACAAGGCTCGTCCAGGTCAGCGTCGTCGTACACGACCGGCACGGCCAGCCGGTCGCCGACCTGAAGAAGGAAGACTTCACGATTACCGAGCGCGGCAAGCCTCAGGCGATCAACTTCTTCGAGGTCGTCGCGGCCGACGGGTCAGCCGCGCCCCCAGAGGCGCTTCCGCCACACGTGTTCACGAACATCGTCGCGCACCAGGCGGGCGTGCCCACCAACGTGACGGTCATCCTGATCGACATGCTGAACACGTCGCTGGTCGATCAGCACTATGCGCGCTCGGCGCTGGTCAAGTTTCTCGGACAGATTCAGTCGCAGGACCGCGTCGCCCTTTACGCGCTCGGGCACCGCAGCCTGACGCTGCTCCACGACTACACAACGGACTCGGGGTCCCTTGTCGAGCGTCTCAGGAACACCTCGGGCGAAATACCGTCACAGCTTGACGCGTCCACGGTGGATGCGGACTCGCAGGAGCAGCTGCGCGCCCTCGGCCTCGACGGGCTCGCCGACATGAGCCAGATGGAAGCGGACTTCTTCACCACGAATCGCGTGGTGCAGACACTGTCGTCGCTCGAGGCTATCGCGCAGCACCTGGCGGGCGTGCCCGGGCGCAAGAATCTCGTCTGGTTGTCTGGAGGCTTTCCACTGACGATCGGCTTCGACGAGGTGCCGCAGATCGGATCCACCCGCGATCGACGGACGTTTACGCAGGAAATGGATGCGGCGATGCGCGCGCTGAACAATGCCGCCGTATCGGTCTATCCGGTCGATGCGCGCGGACTGATGGTCATGCCGGGATTTTCAGCCGATACGCGGGCTGCGCCTCCGCTGTCGACCGGACCGCGATCGCGCCTCGCACCGATCCAGGAAAACATCGACGCCATGAAGGAAATCGCCGACCGAACCGGCGGCCGTGCGGCATACAACACCAACGATCTGTCACGGGCGGTGCGGCGCGCGATCGACGACGCGCGAGTGACATACGTCGTCGGCTACTACCCGACCGACGAGACGCAGGATGGTAAGTTTCGCGAAATAAAGGTCAAGGTGGACCGGCCGGATCTCGATGTCCGGTACCGGAAAGGCTATTTCGCGATGCGTCCTGTGGACACGAGCGACAAGACACGCAAGTCGGAGATGCGCTCGGCTGTGTGGAGCCCGCTCGAGTCGACTGCGGTTGGATTAACGGCGAAGGTGGAGCTGGCGGACGGAACGGCACCGAACAGCGTGCGCGTGTTGCTGAAAATCGATCCCGCCACCATTGCCTTCACCAAGGAAGCAGATCGGTGGAAGGCGGAGCTCGACGTCGTCTACGTGCAGAAGGCCGAGCGAGGCAAACCCGCCGACGGCATCGCCGACAAGATGTCGCTCGCCTTGACCGACGCCACCTACGCGGAAGTCGCAAAGAACGGCCTCGTCCGGGAACGCACGTTCGCGCGCCAGCCTGGCGCGGTGGCGCTGAGAATCGTCGTGCGCGACGCGGACACAGGTTCGACCGGCTCGATTACGATACGGTTCGACCAGGCGACGAACAGCAGATAACGGCCGTCTCAGCTTGCACGCAGCGCTTGCAGCGGATCCAGACGCATGGCGCGCCGGGCCGCGACGTAGCACGCGACCGCCGCTACCGCGGTAAGGAGCGCCGTCACGGCAAAGAACGTAACCGGATCGGTGGCGGTCGTGCGGAACAGCAAGTGGTTCATGACGCGAGTCATGACGACAGCCGCGCCGGTCCCGACGGCGATGCCCGCGAGCGGCGTTCGCATGCCTTGCGCGAGCACGAGCGACAACAAGTCTCGCGGAGTCGCGCCGAGCGCAATCCGCACCGCCATCTCGCCCGTTCGCTCCGAGACCGTGTAATGGACGAGGCCGAAGATGCCGATGCCGGCCAAAGACAGCGCGAGAAACGCGAACGCGCTCAGAAGTCCTGTCTGAAGGCGCCGGCGGCCACTGAAATCCGCGAGCTGCGCGTCGGCAGTCGAGATCTGCACGATGGTGAGCGAGGGGACCACTCGCGTGAGCTCCTGCCGTACCGCGGACGCAAGCGCCAACGGCGCACCAAGCGTTCTGACGAGAAGATCCGCGCGTCCGTTAGGGCTGGGAAAATACGGGCCGAAGTACTCCGGAATCGGCTCGTGTTCCAGACCCTGCCGGTGCATGTCCCCGATCACGCCGACGATCTCGTACCAGTACGTCTTGTTCGCGGGATCGATACAGAACCGCTTGCCGACCGCATCTTCGCCAGGGAAGAACCGCCGCACGAACGATTCGTTGACCACGACCGGTTCGGGGACAGCACGCCGTTCCTTGTCAGCAAGTGACAGGCTCGTGACGACGGGAGACCACAGTGCACGAATCCGTTGAAAGCCGTCGTCGCGAGACAGCAGCCGTCCGCGTTTGAGCGGCACGCGAAGCGCATCGAAGAATCCTGACGTTACCCACCCGGAATTGAGCTCGCCGGTCAACGGCGCGATTGCGCGGGATGGAATCGTAATCGTGTCGTTTCCCTGCGACGTCGCGTACAGGTCGTCGATGAATGCCACTCGTTCGACGCCGGGGATTGCCTTCAGACGACCGAGCATCGCCTCCATCGCCTGCTCGCGCGCACGTGCGCGTGTCGGTCCGATCGTGGACGTTTGCAGCCGCTCCTGTGCCGAGGGGGCTGGCTCGGGAGGAAACTCGAGCCGCAGCGTCAACACGCCGCGCGGATCGAACCCTGGATCGACCGAAAGCAGCCGCCCCAGGCTTCGCAACAGCAGCCCTGCGCCCGCGAGCAGCACCATCGCGAGCGCGCATTCGGCCAGTACGAGCAGGCGACGGCTCGTCCGGATTCGCCGGGAGCCGTGCGTGCGCGTACCGTCGCGCAACGCGTCGCGCGCGTCTGCCGTCGAAAGGCGCAGCGCCGGCACGATCCCGAACAGCAGCGCGGCGGCGACGGAGGCCAGCGTTGCGGCGACGAGCACCCGGGCGTCGACGGTCGCTTCGTCGATCCGCGGTACGTAGGGAGCCGCAGCGCTTCGGACGATGCGCATCCCCCAGACCGCAAGGAGAAGGCCGGCGAATCCTCCGGCCATCGCGAGGGCCAGATGTTCGATCGCCAGTTGGCGAACGAGACGCACGCGTCCTCCGCCCAACGCACGGCGTACCGCGAACTCGTGCTGCCGGGCCGTGCTCCTCGCGAGGAGAAGATTGGCGACGTTGGCGCATGCGACGAGCAGCACGAGCGCCGTCGCGCCAAACAGAATCCACAAGCCGGATCGCAGCTCCGTGCCAGTTATGGAATCGAGTATCGGCAGGACGGTTGCCGCGAAACCGGGGAAGTCCGGATCGCTTGTCGGATACGTCGCGGTCAGCTCGCGCTGCACTCGTGCCATCTCGATCCGTGCCTGTGTGACTGACGCGCCCGGCGCAATCCGTGCGAGCGCCGTCCATCTACGCGCCCAGGGTGGAAATCGCTCGCTGCTCTCGCGCGTGAATCGCCAGTATTTCGCCGCTGGTGTCCAGAGATCGGTTTGCTTATCGGGGAAGTAGAACCCCGCCGGCATCACCCCAATGACCGTAAGCGTGCTGGTGCCTTCCTTCGACGAGTCAACCAGCGTCAGCGTGCGGCCGATCACGTCGGCCGCTCCGCCGAACCATCGTTGCCAGAAGCCATAGCTGATGACAACCAGGTCCGCCCGCGACGCGTCATCCTCTGTCGAGATCGTGCGCCCGAGTGCCGCGTGCACGCCGAGAACGCCAAAGAGATTGCCCGATACGAGCGCGTTTCGCGCGCGCCCTCGCACGGCCGGATTGTTCGTGGTCGGCGAGACGCGTTGCGTGTTGTAGTACGCGATGTCGGCGAACGCGTGCGTACGTTCCTTCCAGTCGACAATGGTGCGGTACGCGGTCGGTTCGCGATGCAGGCTTCGGCGTACGTCGTCGGTCCAGATGAGAACGAGGCGTCCCGGATCGCTGTACGGCAGGCCGCGCAGCATCACCGCGTCGACGACAGTGAACATCACGGTGTTGGCGCCGATGCCGAGCGCCAGAGTCGCCGTGACGACAGCCGTGAAGGCGGGGTTTCGACGGAGTCCGCGCAGCGCATACAGGAAATCGCGCCAGAGGCTTTCAAGCTGCGCTTCCCAGGTTGCGGATCGCACGAGCTCTTTCGTTGGTTCGACACCGCCGATTTCCAGCCGCGCCGCCCGGGCTGCCTGCTCGGGTGCCATGCCGGCCTTCGTGCGTTCCTCGGTCGCGAGCTGGATGTAGTGCCGGATCTCGTCCTCCAGATCGCGATCGGCCTGCTGGCGGCGAACGAGCGTGCGCAAGCCGGTAAGGATCGTACGAAACACGAACGCCCCCTCTTGGCCGGGGCTTCACACCCTGCCCCCTGGTGGGGCGGGCCTTCAGGCCCGCCTAGACGTGGAATCCCCTGTAGGGCGGGCCTTCAGGCCCGCCTAGGCGTCGAGCAGCCGTGCGATTGCGGCGGCCCGGCGATTCCAGTCGCTCGTCTCGACGTCGAGCCGTTTACGGCCTTTCGCCGTGACCCGGTAGTACTTCGCCCGACGGTTGTTCTCGGTCGCGCGCCACTCGCCGATGATCAGGCCCTGGCGCTCCATGCGTTGAAAGGCCAGCAGCAGCGATCCGGGGTTGACGCGGAACACGTCGCGGCTGATTTGCTCGATGCGCCGCGCGACGCCGAAGCCATGCATCGGCTCGAGGCTGAGGCTCTTGAGGATCAGCATGTCGAGCGTGCCCTGGATGACGTCTGTGGACTCTGACATTCGGCGGCTCTCCCTCTTGGACACCAAGTGAGAGCGGCATCTTCCGCCTTTTCATCTTGGCTGTCAAGAGGGAGCGCTCCACCCTGTCAAGGGAGCGCTCCACCCGCGCGGGCCCAGGTCTCGGGCGCTATTTCGTGGCGCGTACGCTGGGACTGTCGTCCGCGGGCAAGTCGCCGAGGACGTATTGCAGGCCGGCGGTAATGTGCTCGAGAAGCAGCTTGTTCGCGTACACCTTCTCGTTGTGCCCGTGGGCTTCATAGAACACCCGGCCTTTGCCCTCGCGGCGAATCCAGCTGAGCGCATAATCGCCGTCGCCGCGCGGGTTCTGTTCCTTGGCCTTGTCTTCGGCGCTCATCTTCGCGTAGTCGATGCTCGTGAGGACGTGCAGGTTCTCGCGCGAATACGTGTTGCGGCTGAAGGTGTACGTCTCGTCGACGATGACGTACTCCTGGCCTTTGAACGGGGCATTGACGGGATTCTTCGAATCGTCGACTTTCACGGTAATCGTCTGCCCGTCGTTCCAGTGGAACTTGAAGAACGCGCCGAACATCTGGTTGAACTCCGGCCAGGTGCCGACTTCCGAATCGGGATTCAGGTTCGTGGCCGGGGCCTGACCGTTGCCGCCGCCGCGCCCGGCTGCGGCCGCCGGCATGGGCGGCGCCGGAACCGCTGCGTACCGTTGCGGGAAATCGGCGCGCGCGATGCGCCCGCTCTTGTCGGGATCGAGTTTGTCGAACCAGGTGTCGGCGACGGCTCCAAGCTCCTCACGAGACAGCTTGCTGTCGTGGTTCGTGTCGCCGGCAACCATCTGCATCACCACGGGCAGGACCTGGAAATTGATTCCCGCGGCTCCCTGCGCCGCGTTCCGGTGATACGCGTCACCCGCGGCATGGATGCCGGCGAGTCCCTTTCCGCTTCTCACGAACTCGACGAGCGCCTTTCGGCGCGCCGCCGTGGCCGCCGAATCGTTCGGATCGTCGAGAAACGCGCCAGTCGTGCTCGCGAGAAAGATCGCGTCGTACTGTTTCAGGTTCGCGTCGTTGATGTCGGCCGCGTCGTAGGTGATCGTCGTCGACCATGCGCCCGTCTTCTTGCCAATTTCTTCGATCGTGCGCGCCGCGAGCGGAATGGAGGAGTGCACGAACCCCGCGGCCCTGCCGAGGACGAGCACCTTTCGAGGTTGACGCGGCTTGGCGGGCGCTGAATCCGGCAGCGCGGCCATCATCGCCGTGACGTCCGCCGGTCGTGGAGTCTGATTCTGCGGCGGCGCTTCGCCGGGTGGTGGCGGGGGGAAGGTCGACGCGACGCCGATGAACAGCTGCTCGAGTGGCAAGGCATTACTCTTGCCGCCGTCCCATTTCGTGTACCAGTTGTCGAACGTGGCGTGCATCTCGTCCTTCGTCAGCACGCCGTCGTTGTTGGCGTCGAGCAGGGTGAAGAACGACGCCGCGAGTCCCCCGCCTGCCGGCCCGGGACCCTGCCCCGCCGTCTGCTGCGCCGCGATGTATGGGCATGCCGCGAACGTCAGCACGGCCAGTCCGACGCCCGCCGCGAAATGCCGCCGGATGTTGGTGACTTGCATACACCTCCTCATCGCGCCGCGCTGGACTCCAGCTTCAGTCCGGGATGGGCGGCAGCACATTGTATCCGCGTCAGCCTGCGAGCCACCTCCCAGCCAGAAACCGCGCTGGCCGGGGTGCTAGCATGGGGCCGCAACCAGGAGGCTCGATGACCCGCGCACGCCGCGTCCGCTACGGAGTCGCCACGAGTCTGGACGGTTACATCGCCGGCCTGAACGGCGAAGCCGACTGGATCGTCCACGATCCGGACATCGACTTTGCCGCAATGTTCAGCCGCGTCGACACGCTGCTCATCGGGCGAAAGACGTACGAGGCGATGTTGAAAATGGGCCGCGGCGAGACTCCAGGCGTGAAGTCTTTCGTGATTTCACGAACCCTGCGCCAGGCCGATCATCCCAATGTCACGCTCGCGCCGGACGGCGCAGCGCTCGTGCGCGATCTCAAGAACCAGCGCGGCAAGGACATGTGGCTGTTCGGCGGCGGAGAGCTGTTCAGAAGCCTTCTCGGCGCGCGGCTCGTCGACGGCATCGACGTCGCAATCGTTCCCGTGCTGCTCGGCGGAGGAATTCCGCTGCTGCCGTCACCCGCGGATCGAGCCAGGTTGAAGCTGTCGAATCACCGCGTCTATCCCAAATCCGGCATTGTTGCCCTCGAGTACGACATCGTCTTGTGAGGTGATGAGAGTCGATGTCGCGTCTACGCGCTCGGCAGCGTGAGGCGCGCCAGCAGCCCGCCCGACGGTGAGCGCTCGAGTGCAATCATGCCGCCGTACACCTCCGCGAGATCGCGCACGATCGCGAGGCCGAGCCCAGAGCCAGGCTCGGTCTCGTCCGCTCGGACGCCACGCTGCAGCACCGCATCGTGCAGCGACGGGTCGATACCGCGGCCGTCGTCCTCCACGACAACCTCGATGAAGCCGTTCCGGGCCGACGCGGAGACCCCAATTGTCGAGCGCGTCCATTTGAATGCGTTGTCGAGCAGGTTGCCGAGCATCTCTTCGAGGTCCTCCCGCTGGCAACGCACCGCGTGCTCTGCAGGGATGTGAACTTCGAGGTTCACGTGGCGATCGGCGTTGAGCCGGAGCAGCGCCCTCGACAGGCCCCCCACCACGTCCGCGACGGAACAACGCGCGCCAGCGGCCACGCCGGCCGCTGCGGCGCGGGCGTGGGCGAGGTGGTACTCGGCGTGGCGCCGCATGCGTTCCACCTGCTCGAGGATTCCGGCGGCGATCTCGGGACGGCCCGAGGCGTCGGCCCGCTCAGCTTCGTGCGAGAGAATCGCGAGCGGCGTCTTGAGCCCATGGGCGAGATCGCCCGCTTTCGCGATCGCGCGCTGCAGCGCGCGCTCGCGGTGTGCCAGGAGCGCGTTCAGGTCGTCGACGAGAGGCTGCACTTCCGATGGATAGTCGCCGTCGAGCCGTGGCGCGGTTCCCGTCTGCACGTCGGAGAGCCGCCGCCGCAAGCGCTCGAGCGGCGCGAGCGCCGCACGGACCAGCTCGAATCCCGCGGTCATCGCCAACAGCGCGATGACACCAGCGACGACCCCGTGCTGGTGGACACGAGCGATTGGTTTGGCCAGACGCGGATACAAGGTGATCACGATCGTGGTCGCCGAAAACAGGCCGATGGACCAGAACAGCGCGCCCATGCCGAGACGCGTCCGCAGTGACGTCACCGCCGCTCCTCATCCTCGATGCGATAGCCGAGACCGCGAATCGTTTCGATCACGCGTGCCCCGAGCTTCCGTCGAAGGCGGCCGATGAATACTTCCACGGTATTCGAATCGCGATCCCCGTCCTGCGCGTAGATGTGCTCGCTGAGCTCCGACTGCGGCACAACGCGTCCACGGTGGTGCATCAAATACGACAGCACGCGGAACTCGTGGCTCGTGAGCTTGACGTGACGCCCATCCACCGTCACCCTGGCGGCGCGCGTATCGAGCGACACGGGCCCGCATCGCAGTTCGGTCGTCACATGGCCTGTGGCCCGCCGTATCAACGCGCGCAACCGGGCGAGCAACTCCTCGATCCGGAAGGGTTTCGCGACGTAATCGTCAGCGCCGCTGTCGATCCCTTGCACCTTCTCATGCCAGCTGCCACGCGCGGTCAGGATCAGCACAGGCACCGCCACGCCACGGTCCCGCCAGCGCCGCAGCAGGGTCAGCCCGTCGACCTTCGGCAGGCCGAGGTCAAGGACCACCGCATCGTACCGCTCCGTGTGGACGAGGAAGTCGGCTCGCGCACCGTCGGGGGCACAATCCGCGACATAGCCCGCCCCGGCGAGCGCACCGGCGAGCTGTCGTGCAAGGTGTGCTTCATCTTCGACGACCAGGACGCGCACGAGTATCCTCCGCGGTTCTTATAACGCATTCGCAGCTGAACGGGCGCTGAACGGCACGTTCATCCGGCGTTCAGCCAGGTGGTCATAAGCTGGGCGCATGAAGCCCCGCTCATTCCTCGTCGTGCTCGTCGTGGTTGTGCTCGTGCTCTCGGTGGCGTTCAGCATGCGTGGCCGCGGACACGCGTTCATGCGGCACCTCGGCGCTTCGATTCACGGGCACTGACGATGGGTGCAGAGTTCCGCTACTCCTTCCGCACGATCAGCCGGATGCCGGTCGTGGCAGCGGTGATCGTTGCCTCGCTCGGCGTCGGGATCGGCGTCAACGCAGTCGTGTTCTCATGGATCGAGGCGGTCATCATTCATCCGCTGCCCGCCGTGCGCGACAGCGCGGATTTGCAGTTGATCGAGCCGAGAACCGACGCCGGCATCTACATTGGCAGCTCGTGGCTCGAATACCGTGATCTGCGCGACCGCATGTCGTCGATTGACGGTCTGTTCGCCTTCCGAATGGTGCCGCTCTACCTGGGCGAATCCGGCCGCGTCGAACGCGGCAACGGCCTGCTCGTGTCCGCCAACTATTTCGACGCACTGCGACTCCGTCCAGCCGCGGGGCGTTTCCTGCGGGCCGATGAAGTCTCGACGCCGGGCGGCGCGCCTGTCGCGGTCATCTCCTTCGCCTGCTGGCAGACACGCTTCGCGAGCGCGCCAGATGTCGTCGGCCGCAGCCTGCGCGTCAACGCGCGCGACGTCACGGTCGTGGGCGTCGCACCCCGGGGCTTCGAAGGAACCACGCTGGGATTGAGCTTCGATTTATGGCTTCCAGCAACCCTGGCGCCCGTCCTTTTCGAGGGATCGCGCGAACTGGAAGATCGCGACGCGCGCGGCTATTCCGTGCTCGGCCGGCTGACCCCCGGTGCTACCCGGGCGCAGGCGCAGAGCGAGCTCGACGCGCAGATGCGCGATCTGGCGCGCACCTACCCGGACACGAACGCATCGGTCGGCGCCGAGCTGTTGCCGTACTCGCGGATGCCGCGAGGACCGCAGCGATTGCTCGAAGTGTCCCTCGCGGTCCTTCAAGGGTTGACGCTGCTGCTGCTTCTCGCGATGTGCGGCAACACGGCAAATCTCGTCCTCGCCCGCGCCAGTTCCAGGCAGCGCGAAATCGCCGTGCGCCTCGCGCTCGGCGGCGGCCGCTGGCGCATCGTGAGGTTGCTCCTGATCGAAAACCTCATGCTCGGTGTCGCGGGCGCCTTGGTCGGCGCCGCGATTGGCTTCTGGGGCACTGATGCGTTCCGCGCGTTTCCAGCGATGCGCGTGCGCGGGATTCCGATCGCCTTTCACACGAGCTTCGATGCGGCGGGGGTCGCCGCGGCAGCCCTGCTCGGGATCGGCTGCGGTCTCGTGTTCGGCGCCGCACCAGCGCTGCAGCTGGCAGGACTCGATCCGACGTTCGCGCTCCGGATGGGCTCGAACACGCCACGCCGCGGATCGCTGCGACGCGCGCTGATCGCCGGCGAGGTTGCCATCGCCGTGGTCGTGCTCATCGTCGCGGCGTCGTTCTTTCGTAGTCTGCTCGAGACGCGCACGATGGATCCGGGGTTCCGCCGCGATGGAATCCTGCTGGCCGCCTACGACCTCACGGGGCGGCCCGCCAGCGAGGCCTCGAATCGGGCGTTCGCCGCCGCGCTGCTCGAGCGGCTCGGCGCGCTGCCTTCCGTCGAAGGTGCTGCGATCGCCACTTCGGTTCCGCTCGACATCCACGGGCTGCCCACTCGCGAGTTCGCCGTCCAGGGACATGCACGGACCGATGCCGCACGCGATCAGGCGCTCGCTAATACAGTGACGCCGGGGTATTTCACCGTCATGGGAATCCCGATCAAGGAAGGAAAGGATTTTGCCGATTTGAACGACAAGGCGTCGGCGCCCGAGGCGATCGTCAACGAAGAGTTCGTGCGGCGCTATCTGGAGGGGGCGCCGCCGCTCGGACGCCGGATTCAGTCGCGTGATCGAGCGTACGTGATCGTCGGTGTCGTGGCCAACTCGCTGTACAACGCGTTTGGCGATCCGCCGATCCCGATCGTGTATTACTCGTATCGCGATCGCCCGAGCACCTATGGAGAAGTCCATCTTCGCACGAGGCCCGGCGCTGAGGCCGCAGTCGTGCCTGACCTTCGCCGCGTCGTGCGGGCGCTCGATCCGGAGCTGCCCGTGTTCGACGTGCGCACGCTCAACGATCACATCGACGCCAATCTGATTTTTCGTCGGGTGCCGGCTCGCATTTTCTCGGTGGCCGGGCCCTTGCTCCTCCTCCTTGCCACCATCGGGATATACGCCGTTGTCTCCTACACGGTGTCACTCCGCACGTTGGAGATCGGCGTCCGGGTCGCGCTTGGAGCGACCACCCGCCGGATTGTCGGTGCGCTGATGGGCGAGAGCCTCGCGCTCGTGACAGCGGGTGTGATCGCCGGCTGGCTGCTCGCGTTCGTTGTCGCGCTGGACTTCCTCCAAGCCCCCATCGACGTCGGCGTGTTTGCCGGGGTGCCTTCCATCGCCCTCGCGGTGGGAACCGTGGCATGCTGGCTTCCGGCGCGGCGCGCGGCTCGCGTGGATCCAGTCGTTGCGCTCCGACAAGACGTCTGATGACACGAATACATCCCCGGCAGTAGACTCCCGCTGTCCAATTCCATCACTTCGCGGCTGTCCGAATCCGCCACCGAGTTCGTTTGATCACGTGAGGATCTGCGTCTCCGCGTGGCCATCGCTGAGAAGGGGGCTGAGATGAAAAAGATCGGCAAAATCACATTCGCGGCATTGAGCAGTAGTGTGGTAGTGGCGTTGTCGCTGATTGCCGTTCGCGGCGTGTCCGCGTCGCAAACGCCATCGATGGTGTCCAGCCTGAGGAACACGGCACCGTCCGCTCCGATCGTCACGCTCGTATGCGCTCAATTCACATCGAATATCTGCACGGACCTGGAACGCGTCGCCGCTGATGGAACATTGACGCCTTACGCCGCGCCGCCGTCCGGCAATGTGCTCGTCGTTACGGATTTCGTGTGGAAGTCCGCGTCGGTCGCCCCCGACCAAGTCGCGTTTGCCACACTGCATCACGAGCTCACGTCCCCGCCTCATGACGTTGCGTTTTCTTCCGCTGTGGCAACCTCCGATGCCGCTGCGGTTTCGGAATCCCACTTCAGTACCGGTTTGTTGTTCAGCGACGTACCCGTGGTATTCGTGTCGCACACGCCGAACGTTGCGATTCTCCATGGATACCTGCTGAGCCAGTAGTGCTCGTTCGGTCGTCCCGATCGCGCGGAACGGTCGTCAGCGGGACGACAAGGCAGGCATTCGCACATCCGCCGATGCCCATGCCTTGTCGAACTGCGTTCTGACCCTCGTCGCATCTTGCGCGCGATTCTGCGCGAGCAGTGACAGCTCCAGCCCGCGCAGCGACCACCCGTTCTCGGGAAAGCGCTTCAGATCTTCACGGAAGGTCCGCTCGGCATCGGTCGCGCGGCCCGCGCGCAGGAGGATCATGCCGAGCTCCTGGCGAACCGGCACGGACCATTCGGGCGGCTCACCGTAGGTGAGCGCATCTTCCAGCTGCGCCGCGTCCTGGAGGTGCTTGACGGCGGTGCTCAGATCGCCTTCAGCCGCTGCTATGTGACCGGCGAGCACCTCGCCCGCGACGCCGAGAATCGCCCCCGCCGTGTTGAACTCGAGCCGCAGCTGCGCGAGCGCTCCGTCCTGCGCCGCCGCTCGGAGCTCGGTTAACGCCGCCTGCGCACCGGCAACGTTACCGCCCGCTGCGAGCGCCCGGCCGCGTGCGTACTGCCACATTGCGCGTGCGTATCTCAGGTCTTCTGGAGGCGCAGGCACCGCCAGGATGTCCGCCCACCGCGAGAAGCGTACTTTCATCTGAAGATGCCGCGTGTGGTGATGCTGCAGGGTAGTCATGCCGGGTTGCCGCAGCATGTCCGGCGGGACGAGCGTCGTCATCTTCTCGGCCGCCTCGATCGACTGCTTGCTGCGACCGATCATGCTCGCCGCGAACGCGAGGAAGTCGTAGTTGTGCGGGTAATAACCGACGGTATACCCGCCAACCCCGGGACGTTGGTCGCGGATGTACGTCTCGTCGGCGTGCACGGCGTGCTCGTTCGCGGCAATCGCATCGAGATAGCGGCCCACTCGAACGTAGATATGGCCGGGCATGTGCACGATATGTCCCGCTCCCGGCATCAACGCCGCGAGCCGTTCGGCTGCCGGTAGCGCCTTCTCCGGCTGGACCGCTTCCACGGCATGAATGTAGAAGTGATTTGCACCCGGATGATCTCGATTCCGCGCCATCACCCGCTCCAGTTGCGCGAGAATTTCCGGCGTATCGGCGCGCGGCTGCCCGTCGGGCAGCCAATAGTTCCAGGGGCTGAGATCCATCAGAGCTTCCGCAAGCAGCGTCGCGACCTCGAGGTCATCAGGATGCTGCAGGACGACGTCGCGGAGCGCCGCTGCGTACGCCGCATCGAGCGGCGCGCGATTCTCGGGTGGATCGGCTGCATATCGGCGCGTCAGCGCCTGTATCAGCGCGCGTTCCGTGCCGCTTGCCCGGGACTCTCTGGCACGCGCCTTTTGAAGCGCGCCGTAAGCCGAGAGCGCTGCTTCGCGATCCATTGGCGCGTTGATGTTCGGGCCGTACGCGAGCGCGATGCCCCAGTAACACATCGCGCATTCGGGATCGCGGCGCGTCGCTTCTTCGAACGCGCGAATCGCTTCAGCGTGGTTGAACCCGTAATAGAGCCGCAGGCCCTGATCGAAGTACTTCTGCGCCAGCGGCGCATCGGTGGTGATTCGATACGTGTGCGAACCAAGATTGTCGAACAGCGGGACTTCCGTCGCGGACGGTCGATCCTGCGTCGCCGGCGTGGCGACGAGACAGAGAACGACGGCAGGTAGCAAGGACGTCGTGTGCATCCAATCCCTCACGACAGCGTGACGAGGAAATGGACGGCTCGGGCGGTGTATCGGTTCCGTGGATGGCTGGGAGCGGTGAGAACAAAAAAAAAGGGGCGTCGGCATGGTGCCAACGCCCGTAAGGCCGTTACGTTTGCGATCCGCCTATGCAGACCGCCAACGGCGCTGAACGAGCGCGAGGCCCAGCAGCGCACCGCCAAGCAGCATGAGCGTGCTGCCATTGTC
>JBKPTT010000123.1:0-10236 GCA_046735635.1 Acidobacteriota bacterium
TTCTTGGGTCCGGTTCGTTATTGGTTTCTGGTTCTTCGTTGGTGGTTTGCAGTTCTTCGTTATCGGCTTGTGGTTGTGCCTTCGTTACCGATTCTGCTCTTCGTCCCCGGCGAACCGACGGGTGCCCTCGTTCAGGGCAAGACATCAGGTACGTGTGCCATCCGACCGCTGCTTTGAGCGCGCGTTCATTCAGCGCGCGGATCCCTTTGTACTCGTTCTCGTCGATGTACTTCTCCGTGAACGGATCGCGGAGATGGTTGTGAGTTTCACCCAATGACCCCAGGGCAACTCGGACGAACTTGGCGTTGTCTCGAGGCCGATAGCGCCAAAAGCCCTCTGACAGATTGGCGGGGGCGGACCGCGCGGATCGCTTGATGTCATCGCAGAATTTGAAATCTCGCGCGACCTGCGGGCGTTTGATTATTCGAAACACCCACTCTTTGAGCTCGGTCGCAAGTCTCCACGCATCAAGATCTTCGTGCGAATTGAGGGTTGACATGCCGTGAGTAGAGGGCATTCGGCGTGCCAAGAACCCACAAACAAAAAACCGTGAACGAATAACCGTGAACGAATAACGGCAACGAACAAGGCAAAACCCAAAATCCAAAACGGACGCTGCGGCCGCTATATCTGATACAGCATCAAGTACACGATGACCCCCGTGACCGACACATAGAGCCAGATCGGCAACGTCCAGCGCGCGATGCGGACGTGCGCATCGAACCTTGCGCGCAGGCCGCGAGTTAACGTGATCAGCACCAGCGGTACGATCGCGGCCGCAAGAATGACGTGGCTGATGAGAATCGCGAAGTAGATCAGGCGGACCGGACCGTGGCCAGGAAAAGGCTTGGAACCCGCGTGAGCGTGGTAGATCGTGTACGACGTGAGGAACAACGTCGACACCGTGCAAGCCGCAATCATCGCGGCTTTGTGACGTCTGACGTCGCCGCGGCGGATGAACACGTATCCCGTTGTCAGCAGGATGGCCGAAGTCGCGTTCAGTGCAGCGTTGAGGGCGGGGAGGTCCGATATCGACATCCGGCGCGCGTCCTGCGCGCGCTCAGTGGCCGGCGCGCGCGGCGATCATCAGAATCCAGAGAGTGGGCAGATAGATGATCGACCCGAAGAACAGTCGACGGGCATCGGGCACTGCTCGAGTGCGGGCAAATTTGAGCGTCAACCCGAGGAATATCAGGCCGAGCACGAACGCGCCGACGAAGTAGGTCGTATTCGCAAGTCCAACGAGCGTCGGTACCAAGCTGACGGGCAGGAGCGCTGCGCAGTAGAACATCGCCTGACGTGCCGTGCTCCGGCCATCCGGTTCCAGCACCGGCAACATCGGGAATCCCGCGCGCGCGTAATCGTCGCGGTAGATCCATGCGATTGCCAGAAAGTGCGGCAATTGCCACAGGAAGACGATTGCAAAAAGCGTCCATGCGCCCGCCGAGAGCGCGCTGCGTGCGGCCGCCCAACCGATGACCGGGGGGAGCGCTCCAGGGATCGCGCCAATCACCGTCGCGAAAGACGTGCGGCGCTTGAGCGGCGTGTACAGCAGCACATAAGTGAGGAGCGTCGCGAGCGCAACGAGCGCGCTGAGTAGATTGACGCCGAGCCCAAGAATCAGCAGACCCGTAACCGCCGAGAGCGTGGCGAACACTAACGACTCTACCGGCTGGAGCCGCCCATCGGGCAGCGGCCGGAGACGCGTGCGGCGCATCAGCGCGTCAGGGCCGCGTTCGATCACCTGATTGAAGGCCGATGCTCCGCCGGCCACCAGACCTGTGCCGAGGACGGTGAAGACCACCAGCGGCGCGTTCGATAGCTCGCCGCCTCCCATGACGTACCCTGCCAGCGACGATGCCACGACGAGCATGTTGAGTCGTGGCTTTGCCAGCACCAGGAAATCGCTGGCGCGGCTGCGGGCTGCGGGCAACGCGATGGCGTCGACTCCCTTCATGCGTGGGATTCCTTCCGGCCAAGGCTGCCGGTCCAACCCTCGGGGGCGCCATCGGTTGCGGCCACCGCTTCGGCAGGCGCCCACGCGGTGCGGTACGCACGCAGCGTGAGGACGACGGAGGTCCCCAGCACGAGCGCCCCATTGACGACATGGACCGTATTGATGATCGGCTGAAGCGCCGACCAGACGACGAATGCGCCGAGCATGATTTGCGCCGCGACGAGCACGAGGAGCAGCATCGCCGGCCGTACGAGATCCCGCTCCGTGCGATGGTGCACGCCGGTATACAACGTCGTCGACAGGACCGCGAGCGTCACCAGTAAGGCGCCGACGCGGTGCGCGAAATGGATCGCGATGCCTGTCGTGAATACCGGCGGAATCAGGTGTCCGAACGCAAGCGGAAAGGTCGGAATGGCCATCCCGGCGTTCGTATGCCGCATCGTCGCGCCGAGGAGGATCTGAACGTAGATCATCGCCGTTGTCGCACCCGCGAGCCATGCGAGCGTCGCTGCGTGCGGCACGGGGCTGGTCCTGCCGCCTCGCAGCCAGGACGGCGAAGTGAACACTGCCAGGCTGACCGTGATGCAGAAGAACAGCTGGGCAAGCGCGGCATGTCCGACCGACACGGCTGGAGGCAGTTTCAAGAGGACGGTGACGCCGCCGAGCACGCCCTGGAGAATCACGGCGCCGAGCGCTGCGAGCCCGAGCTTCCGGACCCAGCCGCGCGGATCCACCCGCCAGACCCAAATCGAAAGAATGACCGTGAGAAACCCGACCGTGCTCGCAATCAGGCGATGACTGTGCTCGTATTTGATGCCGCCGACCCACTTGTCCAACGGGAAGGAGAACATGAACCAGCCGTATGTGTTCGGCCAGTCTGGAACCGAGAGGCCGGAACCGGTGCTCGTGACCATTCCGCCGGCCGCGATGAGGAGCAACGTCGAGGCGGCAACGAGCTTTGTATAACGATGAAGCCAGATCATGTGTCGTGGGCGTGACGGTCGGGAGAAACGATTATATCCAATGAACGGGAATCACGACCCGCCCTGGAGCTTTCGAAGAATCCGGTCCTGGATCCAGTGCTGGTCCCACCACTCGATCGGACTCACCATCTGGCCGCTCACGAGCATCGTGAAATGCAGGTGGTCTCCCTGCGCAAGGCCCGTCATTCCGCTGCGGCCGAGCTCTTGCTCCTTTTCGACCATGTCACCGGCCTTCACGCTGAACGACGAGAGGTGCCCGTACAGCGACTGTACCCCCATCCCGTGATCGAGGATTACGCAGTTGCCGTAAATCCCGAGCTCATCGGCGAAGAGCACCTTTCCGCGATTCGCCGCGAGCACTTTCATGTTCGTGAACGACGCCAGGTCGAAGCCGAGGTGCGTCTGCTGGTCGACTTCCTTGCCGTGGTACACGTAGGTGCGTGTGTCGGCAAATGCGGACTCGACGGCGTTGTTGGTGAACGGGTGGAACACGACGCCGCGCCACAGGATCTCGGGCGCGGTCTGTTTCGCAAACGAGGCGATCTTCTCGGCGTTCTTGCGCCGGAGCTGGCTGTTGATTGCTACGAATTTCGCGACGGTGTCTCCCTCGGGCTTGATCTCGGTCGTTCCCGCGAGGATGGCGGGAACGACGCGATCGAGGAACTTGTCATCCAGCTCGATGCGGCTCTTCTTGAACTTCTTGGGAAACGTGGTGTGGTCGAAGTCGGCGTATCCGGTGTTGCCGGCTTCGTCACGCGCGAACAGCCGCATCGGCGTGTTCACGTTCTGATCCCATCGCAGCGCGAAGAAGGCAATTCGGAGCGCGGGATCGTCGAGCTTCACTCCTTCAATCGTCGAGGCGCCGTTCGCGGGGAAGCCGGGGTACTCGAGATCGCCGACGACGACGCCAGACATGACGTCGGCGGGAGTTGCGCGGTACACCACCATCTCCGACCCGCCGAGATTGATGTAGTGTTTCGACGAGACGACCGCAACCTGTGGACGCTCGAGGCGGACCTGGACGTCGCGCGCGACGTTCGCGCTCAGCGTACGTATGCCGCGGAAAACCTTCCGCGATGCGGTGACGACGATTCGTCCCGCGCCCGTTTTCAAATCGGGGACCGTGTCCTTGCCGATCGTGCGCGTGATCCGGACGGTGTTCCCCTCGGCCTTCACGCCTTCGCCCGATGGTTGTGCGTTTGCCTCGTACAGCGTTGTCTGCTTGCCGTTCTGCTCGAAGACAAGTTTGACGGCGGTGAGTTGACCGGCAGGCGCGCTGACGGTCACCTCGACCGGCGTGCTCGTCCCGACGAACTTCTCGGGCTTGACGACCTGAATGGACGGCCCACCGGCCCGGCCGGCTATGACGTAGGCACCGCCCGCCGCGACGAGCACCGCCAGGACGAAGGCGAACAGAAAACGCATCTCATGATGGTAGCCTGAACCGTGCCGGCGCGCGGGCGATCTTGACCGCTGTTTCAGCGCGCTGTTAACATTAAAGGTTCCTTCGGCCGTGCCGGTATCGTCTAGGGGTCAGGACACGTGGTTCTCAGCCACGGGACCGGGGTTCGAATCCCCGTACCGGTACTATCCTTCATTCACGCGACGGTTGCCCACTGAAGTTCGCGGGGAGTTCAGTCGAGCGAAGGTGGGCCGCCAATGCGTTCGTAACGAGCCACGGTTGGCAAGCCAAACGAGCCCAGTACACTCCGGTTCGTCTACGGCGTTTTGCGCCCGAGCGCCTGACAGTATTCAACCAGGTAGTCGATCTGCTGGGCGCTGAGGCTGCGGCCCCACGGAGGGGACAGCGGCGAGCGGCCCGCCGCCGCGCTGCCTTGCGCGATGACGCGCCGCAGGAGCGCGGGGTCTCGCGTGATCCCGGACGAGGTGAGGTCGGGCGGAGGAGGGTTCAGGTTCGACGCGTTCTGTCCATCGCCTTTGCCTTCGTCGCCGTGGCACGTTGAGCAATACTGCGCGAACAGATGCTTGCCCTGTCCTTCGCCGTACGCGAGTCCTCCAACGCGCTCGTCGGCCCTGATCGCGTCGAGGACCGCATCGCTCGGCGGCCGCACTTGCGCGCGTCGGCAGCCGCCCGCGCACCCCACCACCACCAGGAGGACGAGCACTCCGCGCGACGGCGCGGTCACGGTCTCACGCTCCTTTTCGGCTGTGTCGGCGAGCCGCTGGCGCCCAGGCTGCTGAGATACGCAGTGAGCGATCGTGCGTCCACGGGCGACAGGCCGTAATCCGGCTGCAGGGTCCCCGGCTTGTAGCGGCCCGGCGTCGTCAGCCACGCGGCGATCCAGCCGGGCTTGAGCCTGTTGCCGGTGTTCGACAGCTCCGGACCGACATACCCGCCCACGGTGCCAAGCTGGTGGCATGCCGCGCAGCCAAGCTGCGTATATAACTCCTGCCCGCGCCGGACGTCTGTTGCGGTGAACCGTGCGTCGTACCCGTCCAGCGCATCGTCGAGCAGCACCGTGGACATGTAGTCCGCAATCGTCTTCGCCTCGTCCGGGAGCATGTGAAATACGGGCATGCGGGCCTCGACGCTGACGCGGACCGCGCCAGGATTGAGAAGGTACTTCGAGACGTAATCGCGTTTGAGCTGACTTCCGATTCGATCGAACGGCACCGTGGAAAGGTCGCCGCCGAACCCAGCGACGCTGTGGCAGCTTAGGCACCGGTACCGCGTCACCAGCTCGCCGAAGCGGCCGCCTGGCTGGAAGGGTGTCGGCCTTGGGCGGTTGCGGACGTAGGACGCCGGCAAATCCGCCTTGCGTATGCTCGCGAGCGCCACGGTGATTCTTGCGGCGTCGGCTGGAGCGAAGCCAAAGGTGGGCATCATGGACGGCTGCAGGACCGCATCGGGGTGAAGCAACTTCAGGAATATGTAGTTGTCGGTCGTGTGCCGGACGTTGACGTTTCCGTATGCGAGCTCGTCGGGATCGCGGTCGGCAATTCCGGCCAGGCTTGGGCCGATGCGCCCGACATCCTTCGTCGAGCCAAGTCGATGACAACTCGTGCAGCCGCGCCGCTCGAACAGCGTGCGGCCGGCCGCGACCGCGTGCGCGTCCTGATAGGTGACCGGCGGCGGCTCCGGGCCAGTCTCGGGCGAGCGGTATTCCTCGAGAAGGAAGGCCGTGAGATCCCGGAGCTGATCGTCAGTGAGACGGTACTGCAGCATCGCCGTGTCCGGCTGATCGCGGTGCGGATCCTTGAGGAAGGCGAACAGCCAGTTGCGCCGCACCTTGTCGCCGATCCTGGTCAGCTCCGGTCCCATCGTGCCGCCGCGTCCGTTCACCGCGTGGCAACTGACACACCGCAGCTCGCCGAACAGCGCTCGTCCGCTGGCCGTGTCGGCTCTTTGCCAGTCCACGCCGGTGCTGTCGAGCGGCGGCGCCGCATGCTGCGAGAGCAGGAACGCCTGCAGGCTGGAGACCTCCTCGCTGGACAGGCGGAAGTTGCCCATCTTCGACCGCTCGAGATAACCCCTCGGATTCTTCAGCCACGCACCAATCCATTCCGGCCGGGCTTTCAGGCCGATGTTGTCGAGCGCAGGTCCGCGAAACGTCACGCCTTCGAATCCGGGAATCTCGTGGCAGCTGACACAACCGGACTGAGCGATCAACGCCCGTCCTTCGTCCAGCCGCGGCGCGTCGGGCGCGTCCTGTGCGCGATGACACACGCCGCAATTCGCTTCGATCGTTTCCAGCGGTCGCATCGGACGCGTGACGAACGGCAGCGGCTGGTGCGCTGCATTCCGGTAGTCGGTGGCCTGTCCCTGGCCGTCATGGCACGCGGTGCATCCGAACCGGTCCACTGGGTGCGTGGTGAGCCACGTCCCGGGATGCGAGGAGAAGGGCTGGGGCGCGCCCGCGAACGCCGGATCGTCGATGCCGAGGTGACACGTCCCGCAGCGATCGACACGATCCAGGAGCGGCAGCCAGACTTGACGCAGCCCGCCGACTCTGGGCGAGGCGGCGAGCTGATGGGGATTCTTGAGCGACACTTCGAGCGGACGGAAGCGGGCCTGCGTGGTGCGCCAGTCGGCTACGCCTTCCTGAAACAGCACCCACGAAAAGATGACGAGAAATGCGATCCCGAGAGACGCGAACGCGACGTGCAGCCAGATCGGCGTCGGCTCTTTTACTTCCATGGCCACACCCAGGCCCAGTTGGGGCCACGGAAGAGCGTGCCGGTCACGGTGAGCACTGCCAGCACGATCGCGACGGCCGTGAACACGGTGTTGGCCAAGCGTCGTTCGGGCGCGAACCAGCGGCCCGCGCCCTCCGGACGCCGATCGACGTACGGCAGGACGAAGAGCGCTGCGACCAGCAGCGTCGGCACGATGACTCCGCCAATGAGCGCCGAGTAGTGCACCAGTTCCTGGAGACCCAGGAAATACCACGGTGCCTTCGCGGGATTCGGCGTCCGCGTCGGGTCGGCGATCTCCTCGAGCGGTGCCATGAAGATCAGCGAGAGCGCGTGCAGCACAACGACGACCGCGAGCGCCACGAGCAGCTCTCGATACAAGAGGTGCGGCCAGGCGAACACTTCATCGTAGGGATCGCGGGCCTCGACCGAGGCGCGCGGACGCCGGCTGAGCGACATCAGGCCATACGTCCTGGTCGACGGTGGAAAGACGCCTGCTGATTCCTCGACGGCCGCGGCGTCGATCGACGCGCCGCTGAGGCCGTCCTTGCGTACGCGAAAGACGTGTACGGACACGAGCATCAGCATCGCGAGCGGCAGGATCACGCAGTGGAGTACGTAGAAGCGGAGGAGGGTCATCGGACCGATCATGTGGCCGCCGAGCAGAAGGAACTTGACCTGATCCCCGACAACGGGAGCGTACGCCGCGATGTTGGTGCCGACCGTGATCGCCCAGAATGAGAGCTGATCCCACGGGAGCAGATACCCGGTGAACGACAAGCCCAGCGTCAACAGGAACAGCAGGACGCCGATCACCCAGTTGAACTCCCGTGGAGGCTTGTACGATCCCGTCCAGAACACGCGGCACATGTGCAGGGCGACGACGACGACCATCGCGTGGGCGGACCACCGGTGCATGTTGCGCAGCACGATCCCGAAGGTCACGACGAACTGCAGATCCTTCATGCTGCGGTACGATTCCGGGGGGTACGGCACGTAATAGAGCATTAGCGCCAGGCCGGTGATCGAGAGAATGACGAACAGGATCGCGGAGATCAGCCCGAGCGCGAACGTGTAGGTCGGGCGCAGGACATGACGGCTCACTCGCGCGGGATGGATGTGCAGAAAGAAGCTCGAGATCATCGACGCCGCGCGGTCCTTGTCCGTCCGCGGCCATCCAATCCGGAAGGCGGATCGGCTGACGGCGATCAGCCATCCCTCGGCGCGGCGCAGGATGGGTTGTCTCACGTAGCGCCCCCTAGGCCCGAAGCCGAAATTCAGGACCAACGGTCTGATCGAGGTCCACGACCAGCTCCTCGTGCGGCGACAGAGTGAGGGCATACCAGGCGAGCGACTTCGGAGCCGGCCCTGCGACGACCCGGCCGTTCTCGTCGTACCGGCTGCCGTGGCACGGACACACGAATCCCGCGCCTGCGTGCCTGACATTGCATCCGAGGTGCGTGCACACCGCCGAGATGCAGAAGAAGCCGTCGGCGCTGTTGAACACGTACACGCGGCGGTCCGGCAGGAAGGTCACCGATCCCGGTGGAAACTCCGACGCGCCGCCGATGGTGAACCGTCGCGAGGGTTCGTAGAGCACGTTCGGGACAAGGAACCGGAACGTCGCGCCGAGGAACCCGAGTGTCGCGGCGCCGAGGCCGATGCAGCCAAGGGTGAACATGCCGCGCCGCTGCAAATCCGGAGATTGCGCCGGCGCCTCTCGCGGCCTTTCTGTCATCGCGGCACCTGACTCATTCCTTCGTGATACAGCCCGAGCGCCGTTTGCGGCGACTCGTCGATCTCGAGTGCTTCCATGGTGATCGCCCTGGTCGGACAGCGTTCGGCGCACAGCCCGCATCGAATGCACCGTCGCTCGTCCTTGACGATCGCGCCCATTTCCGGGAATGCGCCCAGCGCGTCAATCACGGCATCGAGCTCGGGACTCGGGGGAAGTTGTGCGGCCGGCACCAGCGCGAGGCATGCCTCCGGGCAGATCTCGACGCAGGCGCTGCACAGGATGCATTTCTCGGAATCGAAGATCGTCTCGACGTTGCACCACAGGCAGCGCGACGACTCGCGCCGAGCGTCTGCCTCGCTGTAGCCGTCCTCCACTTCCCGGAACCCGGTGCGGCGCGCGACCGGCACCGTCGGGACCGCCTGGCGGGGAATGCGATCGTAGCGGTCGCCGGCCCGGCCCAGTTCGACTGGACGGAACCTCGCGCGAGCGCGCGGCACCGTGCCCCCGCCGAGCGATTCATGGATGGCGAGCGCCGCCCGCTTGCCGTCGGCCTCGGCCTGGATCACGATGCGCGGCCCGAACGCGAGATCGCCGCCGCAATACACGCCCGGCATCGTCGTCGCGAGCGTCCGGGCATCGACCGCGACGAGCCCGCGCGGCGTGATCGCGATCTCGGCGTCCGCGGACAGGCACTCCGTGTCAGGCTGCTGGCCGACCGCGAGGATGATCGTGTCCGCCTCGGTCCGTTGTTCGCTGCCCGCTACGAACGTTGGATTGAAGCGCCCGTTTGCGTCGAACAGAGTGGCGACTTCGAGCGTCTCGAGGCCCGCCACGCGGCCGTCTTGCGCCAGAATCGCTTTCGGCCCGCGGCCCGGCAGCAGCGAGATGCCTTCCTCCTCGGCTTCCCGTACTTCGTCGGGGTGAGCGGGCATCTGGGCCCGCGACTCGAGCGACAGGAGCTGCACGTGACGCGCACCGAGGCGCAGGGCCGTGCGCGCGGCGTCGATGAAGGCGTTGTCGTATCCCCAGGTGTGCAGCAACTGCTCGGCGCCGCCGGGCAGTTGACCGGCGTCTTCCGAGGCCGCGTAGCGAAGCGCCGTGCGCGCGACGTCGATCGCGACGTTGCCGCCGCCGATCACGAGAACACGCTCGCCGAGCGCGACTCGATACCCTAGATTCGCGTTGAGCAGGAAATCGACGCCGTTGATGACCCCGTCGAGGTGCGTCCCCGGAATGTTCAACTCCCGGCTCTTCATGGCGCCAAGCGCCAGGAAGACCGCGGCGTATCCGTTCCTGCGCAGATCGCCGACGGAGAAATCGCGCCCGAGCCGCCACCCGGTCTTTACTTCGACCCCGAGGCCGACGATCTGATCCACCTCCGCGCGAATGAGATCTCGGGACAG
>JBKPTT010000124.1:0-5654 GCA_046735635.1 Acidobacteriota bacterium
GCTGAATCTCGACTTCCTTGCGCTTCTCTTCCTCGCTCATGATGTCGATCTTCCACCCGGTCAACTTGGCCGCGAGCCGGACGTTCTGTCCCTTCTTCCCGATGGCGAGCGAGAGCTGCTTGTCCTCGACGATTACTTCCATCACCTTCTCGACGTCGTTCACAATCGACACGCGCTGCACCTTTGCTGGGCTGATGGCGTTGGTGACGAAGAGAATCGGGTCCTCGGACCATTCGACGATGTCGATTTTCTCGCCGCGGAGCTCGCGGATGATCGACTGGACGCGCGTGCCCTTCATGCCGACGCAGGCGCCGACCGGATCGACGTCGCGTTCGCGCGAATAGACCGCGACCTTCGCGCGATCGCCCGCCTCGCGGACGGCTCCTCGAATCATGACGGTGCCGTCGTAAATCTCCGGCACTTCCTGCTCGAACAGCTTGATGAGCAGCGCCGGATCGGTGCGCGACAGAACGATCTGCGGCCCTTTCGCGCTGCGGTTCACGCCGCGGATGACGGCACGCACCCGGTCCCCAACGGTATAGTTCTCAGCGCGCGACTGCTCCTTGCGCGGCAGCTGCGCCTCGACCCGGCCGAGCTCGACGATGATGTCCCCGTTTTCGAAGCGCTTGACCATGCCGCTCACGACGTCGCCGACGCGTTGGCTGTACTCGGCGTAGACGTTTTCGCGCTCTGCTTCGCGAACCTTCTGGAAGATCACCTGTTTCGCGGTCTGCGCGGCGATGCGTCCGAGGTCTTCGGTCGGGCGAGGAAACTCGATCTCCATGTCCACTTCGGCCTCGTCCCCATAGAGTTGCTGCGCCTCGCTCAACGAGATCTGGGTCGATGGATCGGTCACGTCCGCCACAATCTTCTTGACCGCGTACAGCTCGAGCTGCCCGTTGTCGGTGTTGAATCGTGCCCGGAGTGCCTCGCTCTTGTAACGCTTCCGCGCAGCCGCTTCGAGCGCGTCCTGCACGGCGCTGATGATGATGTCCGGCTCGACGCCTTTTTCCTTTGCGATGGCGTCGATCTGCTGGAGCAGCGGGTTTGATGTTGTTGCCATTTTCAGCTTTCAACTATCAGCCATCAGCTCTCAGCTTTCGGCCACCTGTCAGCGGGGCTGACAGCTGACAGCTGAGAGCTGAAAGCTGATTAGAATTCCACGTCCAACCGCGCGCGCTTGATGTGATCGAGCGGCACGCGATGTACTTTCCGTCCTTCTTCGAGGAGGACCACGCCCTGGTCGATCCCGGCGAGCCGCCCAGCGAACGCCGACTGCCCGTTCACCGGCTCGGTGGTGACGAGCTTTGCCTTCCGTCCACGAAACCGTCGATAGTCCGCTTCATGCCGAAGCGGCCGGTCGAGGCCCGGTGACGAGACTTCGAGCGTGTACGCCTGTCCAAGCGCGTCCGCGCCCAACTCTTCTTCTTCGACGTCGAGAATCGCGCTCAGGTCCTGGCTGACCCGCTGGCAATCGTCGATACCGACCGCATCGTCTTCGGGCGGCACCGGTTTACCGGGATCCGGCCGATCGATGATGACTCGAAGTACCAGACCAACCGCTTCGCGCCTCAGCTGGACGTCGAACACCTCGAGTCCGTAGCTCCGCGCGACGCGTTCGGCGGCCCCGCGCACGCGTTCCAGCTGCTGAGCGGACGGCGTAAAGACCCCTGTAAAAACAAAAAGTGGGCACCGGCCCACTCGGGTAACCTAGCTCGAACCTGCCACCCATAAATATAACACGTCGGCGCGGGTCTGAAGACCCCGCGCTACAAACCCGATCGTGTCGCCAATGGTAGAGCGGGGTCTTTAGACCCCGCGGACCCCGCCAACAGCCGCCGCGATCAGATCGTAACCCTTTGCCCCCACGATCCGGGCACGGATGAGGTCGCCAGCGGAGAATTGCGTCGGATCGCAATCGGACAGGAACACCACGGGGTCGATGTCCGGCGCCTGCCCCTCCAGCCGCCCCTGCAGCACGAGCTCGTGCTCGGGCGACGATCCGTCGACCAGGACGTCGACCTCGCTACCAATCCGGCCCTTCTGAGCGGCGGCGACGATCTTCTTCTGCCGGGACATCAGCGCGTTTCGCCGCTGCCGTTTGACCGCCGCCGGCACGTCGTCAGCGAAGTTGAAGGCGCGAGTGCCCTCTTCGTGCGAGTAGGTGAATACACCGAGATGATCGAACCGTGTGTCGCTGATGAGCGATTCGAGCTCGCCGAAGTCGCGCTCCGTCTCGCCAGGGAAGCCAACGATCAGCGTCGTACGCAGCGTGACGCCCGGCACGCGGTCGCGGATTCGCTGAAGGAGTTTGTCGTACGTCTTCCTGTTCCCGGGCCGCCGCATGCGCTTCAGCACGTCCGGCGACGCATGCTGGAGCGGCAGGTCGACGTACCGGCACACTTTCTCGCACTCCGCCATCGCGTCGAGCACGTCGTCGGTGATCGTCGTCGGATACAGATAGAGCAGCCGAATCCACTGGAGGCTGTCGATGGTGTTCAACTCGCGCAGGAGCCGCGCGAGCGCGCCCCGCTCCGCACGATCGATGCCGTAGAAAGTCGTGTCCTGGGAAATCAGCAGCAGTTCCCGGACGCCTCCGGCGGCCAACCGCCGTGCTTCGCGGACGATTGAATCGGCGGTTCGGCTGCGGTATTTGCCGCGCAGCGTCGGGATGATGCAAAAGGCGCAGGTGTAGTCGCAGCCCTCGGCGACTTTCACGTACGCGAAATGCCGCGGCGTCGTGAGCAGCCGAGGGGTGTCGGCGTCGTAGATGTAGGTGAGTCGACCCGGGATTCGGGATCCGGGATCCGGGATCCGATCTTTCGCCGGGGATGAACGGAAAAACGTCACGGGCGAGGCGCTTTCTTGTCGGATCCCGGATCCCGCATCCCGCATCCCGGTATGGTCCCCGAGCCCCGTCAGGATATCGGCGACTTCGCCTGTGCCCAGCACCGCGTCGATTTCCGGAATCTCCTTCCGCAGTTCATCGCGATACCGCTCCGCGAGACATCCCGTCACTACCAGGCGCGAGCAGTTGCCGTCGCGCTTCTGCGACGCCATCTCGAGGATCGTATCGATGGACTCCTGCTTTGCCTTGTCGATGAACGCGCACGTGTTCACGACGAGGACGTCAGCGCTGTTTGCGTCCGGCGTGATTTCGTGCCCCGCGTCGCGGGCGATGCCCAGCATCACCTCGCCGTCGACGAGGTTCTTCGGGCAGCCGAGTGAGACGAAACCAATCTTCATTGCTTCATTGCCAAAAATCGCCCTTCGACAGAGCTCAGGGCGATGGTGAGCCACGTCGAACCATCGCCGGAATTCCCACGACTGCCAAAATTCCAAAATCAATTACGGCGATTCTGGCAATTGCGGCAATTATGGCAATTCACTTCACGGATATATCCGGTAGAGCATTCGCGGATACGGGATCGCTTCGCGCAGATGATCAATCCCGCAGATCCACGTGACGACGCGCTCGATACCCATGCCGAAGCCGCCGTGCGGCACGCTGCCGTAGCGCCGCAGATCGAGATACCACTCGAATGCTTCCTTCGGCAGCCCGTGTTCCTCGATACGCTTCAGCAACAGATCGTAATCGTCGATACGTTCGCCGCCGCCGATGATCTCGCCGTACCCTTCGGGCGCGAGCACGTCGACGCACAGCGCGAGCTCCGGCCGCTGTGGGTCCGGCTTCATGTAGAACGCTTTGACCGCGGACGGATATCGATGAACGCACACGGGGCGATCGAAGCTCTCCGAGATCGCCGTCTCGTCGGGCGCCCCGAAGTCCCCGCCCCACTCGAACGGGAGTCCCTTTTCCTGCAGCAGCTTTGCCGCACCGTCGTAGGACAGCCGAGGGAACGGAGCCTTGACGTTCTCCAGCTTGCTCGTGTCCCGCTCGAGCATCTTCAGCTCGGCCTGCCGTTTCTCGAGCGCGCGCTGAACGACGTATGAAACGAGCCCTTCGGCCAGGTCCATGACATCGTCGAGCGTCGCGTACGCCATTTCGGGCTCGACCATCCAGAACTCGGTCAGGTGGCGGCGCGTTTTGGATTTCTCCGCCCGGAAGGTCGGTCCGAAGCAGTACACGCGGCCGAGAGCCATCGCGTTCGCTTCGTTGTACAGCTGGCCGCTCTGCGTGAGATATGCGGTCTCGTTCTCGAAGTACTGGACGGGGAAGAGTGTCGTCGTGCCCTCGCACGCGGCAGGCGTGAAGATGGGAGTGTCGGCCAGGATGAACCCGCGCTCATTGAAGAAATCGCGCACGGCGTTGATGACTTCATGCCGCACTCGAAGGATCGCCTGCTGGCGGGGCGACCGGATCCACAAGTGCCGTCGGTCCATGAGGAAGTCGACGCCGTGCTCCTTCGGCGAGATGGGAAAATCCCTGGAGTCGGAGACGACCTGCAGCCGCGTCACGTCGAGCTCGTAGCCGCCCGGCGCGCGCTTGTCGGCGCGCACCGTGCCGTCGACAATGACCGCCGTTTCCTGCGCGAGGTGGTCGGCGTCCTTGAATGCGTCATCGCCCACGGCCTGCTTGGTCATGACGCACTGAATGAAGCCGGTGCCGTCGCGAAGCGTGAGGAAGTGAATCTTGCCGCTCGACCGTCGGTTGTGCAGCCACCCTTTCAGCGTGACGGCCTGCCCGTCGTACTTGGCGATGTCCTGAATGTAGGCAGTCATGGATGTGCCAATGTGCGTTCAAACCGCTGTCGCGCGCGCCGCGCTTCCTCGAGCACCGCGGCCGGGTTCGCGCTCGTCGCGAGCTCCATCAGATACGTACCGTCGTACCCGATCTTCTGCATTGTCATCAGCGTCATGTCCCAGTTGATCGTTCCCAGATAGGGCACCAGGTGTTCGTCGTCACGGCGCCGGTTGTCGTGCACGTGCGTCGTGAACAGGTGCTCCGAGGCAGTTTCCACCGCGTCGGCGACGTCCCCCATGATGTGGGCGTGCCCGAAGTCCATGCAGATGCCGACCGACTTGGACTCGAGATCGCGCTCGATCATCGTGACGAGCGACCCCGCGGTCGACAGCTCGTTCGGAATCACCTCGAGTGCCACACGCACGCCGAGCGGCTCGGCAGTGTTGCGGATCTCCTCCGCACTCCGGAATGCCGATGTGCGGTTGTTGTCCCCGGGCTGGCTTTTGACGGTGGGCGTCCCGAGGTGTACGACGATGAAGTCGAACGGGATGCGTCGCGCGATTTGCAGCGCCGCTTCGGTTTCGCGTACGGCAATCTGGCGGTTCACCGCGTCGGACACCGCGTTCGAATACCCTTCGCCCCACTGGCCGTTGGTCAGGCTGGCGCTGATCGGAGCATGCACGCTGTTCAGCCGCAACCCGGCATCGGCCAGCCACTGTTTCAACGCGTCGATCGCGCGTTCGTCGTGATAGTCGAAGTGCGTGCGGGTGGCGAACAGTTCGACGGCGTCGAATCCGTACGACGCGATCTGGATCAGATGCTCACGGTCGAGGCGCCGATCGTGGTAGAGGTGCGTGCTTATCCCGAAACGCATAATTGGCCGCAGAGTAACCCCTTATTGTACTCCGCTTCCGGCCCATCTGTTGTAGCGATGACGTGGAGTCCAACCGAATCACCGACCGCTGCGAATCTTTTCTTTTTGAGAGAGCCCTTTCTGTCCGGTCTTCAC
>JBKPTT010000125.1:0-10571 GCA_046735635.1 Acidobacteriota bacterium
AGGGAGGGAAGCGCGGTGTCGCGCTGACCAGCACCATCGCCTCAATCGCGCGAGAGCGCATCGTCGCCATGTGGAGCAGCGTCTTCGCGCCCATGCTCATTCCGATGGCGCTGACGCGATCGATCCCGAGAGAATCGAGCATCGCGAGGACGTCCAGCGCGCACTGCCTGAACGTGAACGTGCGCCCAGGGTTGGTCGAGCGGCCGTGGCCGCGAAGATCTGGAACGATGACCCTGAACCCGGAGGGGTCCTCGGGAAAAACATACCGCCAGTCCCCGCCGATTCCCATCCCGCCATGAAGGAGTAGCAATGGCGCTCCAGTGCCCCGGTCTTCGAAGTACATCTGAAAGCCATTGACGTCGATGGTAGGCATGTCTTCGCGACGCCGGGCTAAAGCCTGGCGTGCCCTTTTCCACCGCAGCATCATACATGCGGGTTGTGCTGGTAATCGGTTGCCACGACGCCCGGGGAGTGTTATGAAGTGCTCGGCTATGCTGAAGACAACTGTTTGCGCCGCCAGCGGCATCGCACTCGCCGCGATCGCGCTCGTCGCCCAGGCGCCCCCGTCATTCGTCTCGCCCGAGGTCCAGGACCGTAGCATTACGCTCCGTTATTTCGCTCCGAACGCTCGACAGGTCACCGCTACCGGCGAACTCGATGGGCGTCCGCATCCGCTGACGAAAGGCGCCGACGGCGTGTGGTCTGTCACAGTCGGGCCGCTCGCGCCCGACATCTACACGTACGCGTTCAACGTAGACGGGGCAGTCGCGCTCGACCCGCGCAACGCGAACACGAAGTACGGCTACGGCGGGTTCGGAGCCGTGAGCGTCGTTGAAGTCCCCGGCGACGCGCCGGCATTCTACGACGTCAAGGATGTTCCTCACGGCGAGGTCCGGATTCGGCCTTACTCGTCGAAAACCCTCGGCGTGAGCCGCACGGTCTGGGTGTACACGCCGCCCGACTACGAGCGAGGGAAGGATTACCCCGTCTTCTATCTTCTGCACGGCGCTGGGGACATCGAATCCGGGTGGACGATGATCGGCCGCGCGAATAACATCCTGGACAACCTGATCGCAGAGAAGAAAGCGCGGCCGATGGTCGTGGTCATGCCATTAGGTCACACCATCCAGAGTTTCTGGGCGGGACCGGCGAAGACAGTGCCGGATCCGGTCGGCACCGTGATGCGTGGCGGGGCGTCGCTCGAGGAAATCATCTCGTCGATGATGTCGGGCGACGGCAAAGGGGGCCTATCCCCATTTGCGCGCGATGTCGTGGACGACGTGATGCCGCTGGTCGAGCGCACCTACAAGGTATCGAAGCGGGCCGAAGATCGCGCCGTCGGCGGACTGTCGATGGGCGGGGGGCACACGATCAACCTCGCGTTCGCGAGGCCCGAGCTCTTTCGGTACGTCGTGCTCATGAGCCCCGCCGCGAGCGGACGCGTCGAGCAGTACTATCCGGCGGTCATGAAAGACCCCGAGAAGATCAACAAGCAATTCAAACTATTCTGGGTGGGCGTCGGCAAAGACGACACGCTCACCGGTCCCGGGGACCATGCGTTCGTCGAAGCGCTCAAGAAGAGCGGCGTCAAACATACGTTTGTCGAGAGCGAGGGACGGCACGAGTGGACCGTGTGGCGCCACTCCCTCAACGACGTGGCGCCGCTCTTGTTCAAGTAGCGACTGGCGGGCGGCCACTAGTCGCTGTCGAGCACACGGGTCCGGGCGATCACTGATCTCTATAGCGTTTGGCCGCAGCCAAGTCGCGACGCAATTCCTCGGCATTCCGCCGCGGTCCATACCCTGGGGTGTCCCGCTGAATTCGCCAGCCCTCCTTCAGCGGACCCGCATCGACCGTATCGAACCCGAACGCATCGAGCAGCTGCGTGACGGTCGCCTTTGCTGAAGGATCGTCCCCCGCGATGACCAGCGCACGGCGGTCCTTCGCACCCGGCGGGCGCCCGTCGGTCGTCAGTTGGGCGGCGTAGATGTGGTTGAATGCCTTGACCACCTTCGATTTCGGCAGGTGCGCTTGCAGCAGCTCGGCGGTTGTGGTCGACTCGTTGTCCAGCTCGGGAATGTGTCCGTCCCGCTGCGGATAATAGTTGTTCGTATCGATGACGGTTTTGCCGACGAGCGGTTCGACCGGCACGCTCCGATAATTCTTCAACGGTATTGTGACGACAACGATGTCGCCGGCCTTTGCGGCCTCGACAACCGTGGCCGCCCGCGCGTGCGGACCGAGCTCCCGGACGAGATCCCTCAGCGTTTCTGGTCCGCGGGAGTTGCTGATGACGACGTCGTAGCCCTGTCCGACCGCGAGCCGCGCGATCTGGCTGCCGATGTGACCCGCACCGATGAGTCCGATGGTTTTCATCTCTCCATGTTACCCGGTGCTGGAGCCGAAGCGCCGGCGGCCCAATGAGGAAGCGCCGATCAGGTTGTCGATTTCTCGTTGGCTGAATCGACTATAGAGTAGGCGGCATGCGCTTTCTGCAAGAGCGAACCGCGAACCGCGTCTCAAAAGAGGACATCCATGGGTTTCTTTCAAGATCTTCGCTTTTCCCTTCGATCGCTCACGAAGGTAAAAGGGCTTGCCATAACGGTCATCGTGACGCTGGCGCTGGGAATCGGCGCGAATGCCGCGATGTTCAGCGTGGTCCGAGGCGTGCTGCTCCGGCCGCTCGCGAACCGCGACGAGGATCGCCTCATCTACATCCACCAAAGTGCAAAGGGCATTGGTGCCGAGAATGCAAACTTCTCCGTGCCCGAGATACAAGACCTTCGCGCGCGGGTCACGACGCTGACCGAAATCGGCGATTTCTCGACCATCGAGTTCACGATGGTCGGTCTGGGGGAGCCGCGCGTCGTTCGCGCCGGCGTCGTCGGGGGCTCGTATTTCAAGGTAGTCGGCCTTCGTCCAGTAATCGGTCGTCTCCTCGACGAGAGCGACGACGGGCCGAAAGCTGCCGGCGCCGCCGTACTGACATACCGGTTCTGGACGACGACGCTCGGCAGCGATCCGACCGTGATCGGGAAAACGGTGCGCCTCGGAGATCGCAGCGCGACCATCGTGGGCGTGCTGGAACCCTCGATTCCGTATCCGTCGGAGACCGAGATCATCGCGAACGTCGTCACAAGTCCCCATCATCTGTCAGCGACGATGGTGACGGGACGCGTGCATCGGATGACAGAGCTGTTCGGGAGGCTGGCACCAAATGCGGATCTCGATGCCGCCCGCGCCGAGCTGCGAGCGATCCATGGTGCGATGATGAAAGAGCACCCAGAGTCCTACCCGAAGAACGGCGACTTCCGGATCGATGCAGTTCGGCTCCGCGACCAGATCACGTCATCGGCGCGGACAGTGCTGCTCGTCCTGCTCGCGGCGTCGGCGTTGATCTTCATCATCGCGTGCTCGAACGTGGCGAACTTGATCCTGGCGCGGTCAGTTCGGCGGCAGGGGGAGCTCGCCGTCCGTGCGGCGCTTGGTGCGAGCGCCGGTGCGCTGCGGCGAACGTTGCTCGCGGAGAGCCTGGTGCTGTGCGGGGCCGGCGCGGTGTTGGGCGCGCTGATTGCGCGTCCAATGGTCGCCGTCCTCGCGCGGTATGCGTCGCGTTTCTCGGTCCGGGCGCTCGACCTCACTGTTGACACCAGCGTTCTGTGGGTCGGGGTCGGACTCGCGATGATCGCGTCGGTACTCCTGGCGCTGGTGCCGCGGCTGCCCTCGTCGGACGCGTCGACCGGGCTCGGGCTCTCGAGCGGGAGCCTCCGGATGACGTCGGCCACGAACCGGCGGCTCCGGCTGTTTGCCGTCACGCAAATCGCCGCGTCGTTCGTCCTGCTGGCGGGGGCAGGGATGCTGCTGATGGCGCTAATCGCGCTGCAGAAGACGCCCACCGGTTTCGAGACGCGCAACGTGCTTGCGTTGAACGTTCCCGTGATCTCGTATCAGCGCGCGCCCAGTGAGTTGGCGGTCATGTACAAGGAAGCCATGCGACGCATCTCTGAGCTGCCAGGCGTGGAGCGTGTCGCCGTCGGAACGGTGGTGCCCTGGCGCGACGCGGGTGGGTTCGGGCCGGGATTCCAGTTCACCGTCGAGGGGTATGCGAAAACCAACGGTGAGGAAGATCCGCGCGCCCGGTTCCGCACCATCTCGCCGGGGTTCTTCGCCGCACTCGGCGTGCCAATCATCGCGGGGCGCGATTTCACCGACGCGGATCGCCGCGATGCCGAGCGCGTCGTCATCGTCAGCCAGAGCGTGGCGCAACGGATGTTCCCGAATCAGGATGCCGTGAACCGCCACTTCCAGTGGACCGACCCCGTCATGAAATTCATCGATGTGAGCGGCGAACCGCGCCGCATCGTCGGCGTCGCAAAGGATGTCGACGACGAGAACATCGTGCCGGGCCCCGCGCTGACCGTCTATCAACCGTTCGAGCAGGAGATCGGCGGCGGCCGCCTGTTCGTGCACGCACGCACCGATCCCTACTCGTTGGTGCCGTCGATCACGCGGATCATCCGCGAGTTGTCCGCGGACCAGCCCGTCGAGCGCCCAGCTACCCTCGATGATGTGCGGGCCGAGGTGCTCGCACCGGATCGGCTGAACGCGCTGGTCTTCGGGGGCTTTGCGGGCGTCGCGCTCGTGATCGCGGTCGTCGGCGTCGCGGGCGTCCTGGCATTCTCGGTGAGCGCGAGGACCCGCGAGTTCGGCATCCGGCTGGCGGTCGGATCGGCGCCGCGACACTTGCTCGGACGCGTGCTCGGCGAAGGAGCCGTGATCGCGGCCGCGGGCGTCGTCGCGGGTGCCGTCGGCGGCTTCGTGCTCGCGCGCATTGCGCGCAGTTACGTCACCGACGTGCGTCTGCCGGGAGCGCTCCCCATAATTGGCGCCGCAGCGGTTCTCGTGCTCGCGGCAGTGGTGGCGTCGCTGATGCCTGCCGCTCGCGCGTCACGGGTCGATGTGATTCAGGCGCTGCGGGCGGAGTGAATTGCCATAATCGCCGGAATTGCCAGAATTGCCACAATTGACAAACCGATTACGGCGATTCTGGCATTTTGGCAACTCGCTGATTCAGCGACAGCCGCTGTCACGCTGAACGCCCGATGGCCTGAAACCCGACGGCACGAAGATACGAAGTACACGATACCGGCTCTGGATCGGTGAGGTAGACTAGACACACCGCCGGTAACTGCTCTGCGATTCGTCCGCAATCCGGTTTCATGGCCTTAGCTCCTGGTACCCGCCTCGTTCATTACGAGATCGTCGCTCCCTTGGGATCCGGCGGAATGGGCGAAGTGTATCGTGCGCGCGACGAGCGCCTCGGCCGCGACGTGGCGATCAAGGTGATGGCGGCCCATGTCGCCGCGCAGCCTGATATGCGCGCCCGATTCGAGACCGAGGCTCGCGCCGTCGCCGCGTTGTCCCACCCCAGCATCGTTTCCATCCATGAGCTCGCCATCGTGGACGGCGTGCCCATTGCGGTCATGGAGTTGCTGGAAGGACAGACGCTGCGCGAGCGCCTGAAGAAGGGACCGATGGCCTGGCGAGAGGCCCTCGAGATTGGCGCGGCGGTTGCCGACGGCCTGGGCGCAGCCCACGCGAAAGGCGTGATTCACAGAGATCTCAAGCCCGAGAACGTCTTCCTCACGTCAGAGGGAGCCGTGAAGGTGCTCGATTTCGGTCTCGCGCTCCGCCGGATCGAGGCGGAAAACTTCGCGGACGCGACGACTCTGGGGCGCACCGTACCGGGCGTGGTGCTCGGCACATTCGGATACATGTCGCCCGAACAGGTCACGGGCAGCCGCGTCGACGGGCGCAGCGACATCTTCGCGCTGGGCTGCCTGCTCTATGAAATGCTCACCGGGCGGCGGCTCGTCGGCGGATCCACGCCGCAGGAGGTGCTCGCCAACCTGCTCCACGACAGCGTACCGGACCTCTCGGCCGTCGACCCGCTTGCTCCCGCCGAACTTCGCGCGATCGTCGCGCGGTGCGTCGACCGCACGCCTGCCCGCCGTTTCGATTCTGCGCGTGATCTCGCGATGGCGATGCGCGCGCTGCTCACCGGCTCGGCGGCGCGTGTGCAGGATCGGCGCCCCAGGCTGCGCGGCAAGTCCATCGCGGTGCTGCCCTTCGTGAACACGGGAGCCGATCCGCAGGTCGAGTATCTCGCCGACGGTATCACCGAGAGCATCATCAATAGCCTCTCGCAGCTTGGCGGCGTCCGCGTCGTGCCGCGCAGCCTGGTCTTCCGGTACAAAGGAGTGCAGGCGGATCCCGCGACCGTCGGCCTCGCGCTGAACGCGCGCACGATTCTGACGGGACGCATCGTGCAGCATGGGGACACGCTCAATATTCAGGCGGAACTGGTCGACACGACAACCGAATCTCAACTCTGGGGCGACCAGTACCGTCAACGCGTCTCGGATCTGATGGCGGTTCAGCAGGAGATTGCCTGGCACATCACCGAGGGTCTGCGCCTGAAGATGACCGTCGAACAGAAGAAGAAGCTGCGCAAACGTCCGACCGTCGATCCCGAGGCTTACCAGGAATACCTGCGGGGACGCTATCACTGGAATGCATGGACGCCGGAAAGCTTCCGGAAGGCGCTGGAGCATTTCGAGCGCGCGATCGTCCACGATCCCGCGTACGCATTGGCCTACGCGGGCCTCGGCGATCTGCTCGGGTCGATGTCTTTTTACGAGTTCATTCCGCCGGAAGAAGGCTTTCCGCGGGCGCGCGCGGCCGCGGTCCGCGCCCTCGAGCTCGAACCGGAGATCGCCGATGCACACGTGACGCTTGCCCTCGGGCTCCTGTTTTACGAACGCGATTGGTCGGCCTCGGAGCGCGAATTCAGGACCGCGATCCAGTTGAACCCGCAACTGCCGCTGGCACACGGGTTCTATGCGCTGTATCTGTCCGCGGTTGGGCGTCATGACGAAGCGATCGCGCACGGGCGAAAGGCCCAGCAGCTCGATCCGCTCTCGCTGCTGCCGAACATGTCGGTTTGCTGGGCGTTGCACTTCGCGGGACGCCACGAAGACGTCATGCGCGAAGCGCTTCGCATGCTGGAGCTGGCGCCCTCCTACGAAGAAGCCGGCAACGTGCTCTCCATCGCCTACGATGCCGTCGGTCGGTACGAAGATTCTGTCGAGGTCGCGCGCCGGCAGCCGATTTTCGGTGTGTCTTTCGATGCCGACGCGCTGCTGGCCGCCTACCGCAAGGACGGGCCGCCGGGCTACTGGCAGGAGCGGCTCGATCAGATGAATGCCGCACCACAGCCGATGCGCAATCTGGACTTCGCCTACACCCTCGTCTTCCAGCAACTGGGCCGCATCGATGACGCGCTCGACTGCCTCGAGCGTGTCATGAGGGGCCGCACAGGCGTCGCGGTGTTCGCGCAGGCGGACCCGCGCCTGAAAGCCCTCCGCGGCAATCCGCGCTATGACGCGATCATCGGGGGCCTTCGACTGCCGGAGGTTTCGGAGTCGCACGCCGGGTAAGTCGCGAAGCGGCGACACACGCGAATTCAATTACGACGATTCTGGCAATTCCGGCGATTATGGCAATTGCTAGTTCAGCACGAACAGGAACAGGTTGCCGCCGTTGCCGGCAAACAGCATGTGCTGCTTGCCGTCCAGCATGAACGTCTCCGGTGGGCTCGTGAGCCCGCCTATCTGCGAATACCACAGACCCTTGCCGGTCGCGGCATCCCACGCTTCGACGTTCGGTGCGTTGTTCAGGAAGAGCAGGCCGCCGGCCGTCGTCAGCAGTCCGGTGCTGCCGCTGTTGATCTCTTTCCGCCAGGCAACCTTGCCGGTCTTGTAATCGATCGCGACAATGTTCGTCCCGAAGTTGATATTGGCGCCGCCGGTCGTGCCGCCGAGTCCCATCGAGCCGCGAGGGTCTGGCTCCATCAGGTAACTGATGCGCATCGAGTTCTGCTCGTGCACGTAGAAGAGTCCCGTCTGCGGTGAGAACGAGGGCGGCGGATAGTTGGTGACGTCACTGTTCACGAGCGATCCCGCAATCGTCGCGTCCTTGTGCGGATTCCGTTTCGGCTGGCCTTTTTCGTCGAGCCCCGACGCCCAGTTGTTCACGATCCCGAACTTCGACGTGACGAGGTGCTCGCCCGTCGTGCGATCGAGGACGAAGAAGTAGCCGTTGCGGGTGGCGGTGATGACAAGCTTGCGCATGCGGCCGTTGAACGGCGCGTCCACAAGCACCGGCGTCTGCGTCGAATCCCAATCGTGCGTGTCATGCGGCGACGTCTGGTAGTACCACGCCATCTTCCCGGTATCGACATTTACGGCGATGAGCGACGACGTGAAAAGGTTGTCGCCGTCGCCGCGTCCCTGCGTGTACGCGGGCGTCGGATTGCCCGTGCCGTATAGATACAGATGCGTCTCCGGATCGTAGGAGCCTGGGATCCACGTTGCCCCGTTTCCGTGACGCGCCGCGTCAAGGCTCGGCCATGTCTCGAGACCTGGATCGCCCTCGTTCTGCGGCGTCGAGTACAGAATCCACTGCTGCTCGCCGGTCCGCGGATCGAGCGATTTCAGGAACGCGGGCGCGTCGAGATCATTGCCCGTCCCGACGAGCACGTGATCGCCGACGACCATCGGCGCATTCGACGAGAAGTACTGCTGTTCGAACGGCGCAATCTCTTTCTTCCAGACTTCCTTGCCCGTCTTCGCATCGAGGCAGACGACCCAGTCGTCGTGCAGCTCGAAGTAGATGTAGTCGTGCCACATGCCGAGCCCGCGCGTCTGAAGGCTCGTACCGCCGCGCGTCTTCCAGTAGTAGTGCCAGAGCGGTGTGCCGTCGCGCGCGTCGATCGCATAGACGTTGTCGGGAGTCGAGGCGTAGATGATCCCGTTCACGAACAGGATCCCGCCGCCGAGCCGCGCGGGTCCGCACGTGTTGGCGTCGCCGTTGCCGAGACCGCCGACCACTATCGGCGCCGCGGGTGCTCCCGCGCCTCCGCGTCCGCCCCCGCCCCCAAATCCGCCGCCGCCCACTCCCGGTCCTCCGCCAGCGCCGCCCCCGGCCGGTCCCGTTCCCGTCGGACCGCAGCCGGTCGTCAGGTTCGACACCCATTTCAGACTGAGACTTTTGACGGTGTTGGTGTTGACCAGTTTCAACGCGCTGAAGCGCTTGCCGCTCAGATCGCCGGAATAGCTGGTCCACTGATCTGCCAGCGGCTTCACCATTTCGGCCGGATCGAGGCCGCCGGTCTGCGCCGACAGCAGGACCGGTCCCACGACAAGGCACGTGACGAGCAGTTTCTTCATCGGGTTATTTGATGCTCCAGAGATACGCGGTGATGTCGTGCATCTTCTTGTTTTCCGGATCGTCGAGCTGCATCACCATCTTCTTATGCGCTTCGCGCGGGTCCTTCACGTCCACCTTCGGGACGCCGTTGGTGCGCGCAAACGACCGGCGTGATCCGTCAGGAAGGTTGATGACGGCGATGAAGTCGTCCTTTCGGACGAGCGTGCCTTCGACTCTGGTGCCGTCGGCAAGCGTGACCGTCGCCGGATTGCCGGCGCCGCCCCCTCCGCGCCCACCAGCGAACGGTGAGCTCGAGCCGGCGACCCACGCGTTCTGCAGCGACCGCGCATCCTCGAACTTCGAACCGATTCCCTTCAGATCGCCGGTGACCGAGTGACACGAGGCGCACAGCGTGCCGAACGCCGCCTCACCAGCTTTCGCGTCGCCGACGAGGACGTTCAGCTCTACGTTCGTGGGATTCCGTCCCGGCGGACTGCCCTGACCGCCCATGGTCGCGTGCACGCTGTGAATGTATTCAGCGATCGCAACCGTATCGGTCTGCACAAGGTTGATCGGAGGATTGTGCTTGGCCACTTCCGCACCGACGAGCTCGCCGTGTTGATCGCGAAGCGCGGCGCCCGAACGGAGCAGGTTCGTGCCTTTGGGTCCGCCGCGAAGATCCGCGGCATGGCAGCTGGCGCAGTTCGCTTCGTAGAGCGATTTGCCGCGGACGATCACGTCCTGGGGCGCGAGCTCACGCGTGAATTGCGTGAAGCCGCCGCGACGGCCGCCGCCCTGCCGTCCTCCCTGGCCCGAACCGCGCTGACCCGCACCGCGGCCCGCGGCGGGTTGCTGCGCGGTCTGCCCGGCGTTGGGCTGATCCTGGGTCGGAGCCGTGTCGGCGCCCCGGGCGAGCAGAAGCCCACTCATGGCAACAGCCGCGACGATGGCCGCCCGGAAAGGATGAGTACGTCGACGCATTGAGATTCCTTTGAAGCGCGTATGGACAGAGCTCCGCGGACGCGCGGATTATAGTCCGCGCGCCGTGACCTACGACGGCCGTGGCAGATGCGTTACGGGGAGTTGTGACAAGAGTGTGGCAGGCGCACAAATCTCGCGCCCAGCGCGCAGAGAAAGGATCTCGCGCAGAGGATCGCAGAGAGCGCAGAGTTCGCGGATGGTGCGAGCGGGGGCATTCCGCTTCACGAAACTACCAAAGCGGAATGTCCCCGCACGCACCATTTCTGCGTTGTCCGCGTTCTCGGCGACCTCCGCGCGAGGTGCTCTCTCTGCGTCCCTGT
>JBKPTT010000126.1:0-8104 GCA_046735635.1 Acidobacteriota bacterium
CGCGAAGGCGGGCGATCAGTGCGTGTGCCGAGCCACCCATTCGCGCAACAGCGAATCGACCACCGCGTATCGCGCGCCCTCGCGTGCGAGAACGTCCTCGCGGACGAGCGCCGCGAGCGCTGCCTGCACGGTGGACGCCCCGCCGAGGCGATAGCGCGAACGCACGTCGGCCGACAGCAGCTCATGGCCCTCTTCGATCACGGCTGCGCGGAGCGTGGCGCGTTGCGCGAGCGTCAGCCGCTGCCACGTGGCTTCGAAAATCGCCTCGTGCTCCCCGAGCAGCCGCTTCAGCGTCTCGTGGAGGTCCTCCAGACCCACACTCTTGCTGCCGCGCGCGTCGTCCCACACCTCGTGCGCGAGGCGCTGGACGTCGTACGGAAGGTTGCCGGCGAGCTCCACGATCGCCATGCCGAGGCCCGGAGCCGGCCGGATTTTCGTCGCGCGGAACCGCGCCTCGATGAAGTCCGCGAAGCGCTCGGCGGGGATCTTCTGGAGCCGCATGACGGGCCCCGCCTTGTAGAACGGCCGGCTGCGGCCGAGCATGCGCTCCATCAGGCTCGGCTCGGATCCGGAGAACACATAGCCGACCTGTCGCTGATGCTGAACGGCCGCGCGCAGCGCGTGCTCGACGCTGCCGCCGTCGAACGAACCGATCGCCTGAAATTCGTCCAGCGCGACGGCGAGGCGGCGCCGGCGGACGTCCGCGATCCGGCCGGGCAGCGCGAACACCCCCTGGGCGAGCCGCGACACGTCCTTGTCGGTGCGCGCGGCGGGGAAGGTGACCGCAAGCTGTCCCGTCCCGTAGGCGTCCGGTTCGACGCGCACCTCGTGCCTCACCGATCCCAGCATCTCGCGCAACCACGCGCGCGCCTTGTCGAGCCGCGTCTCAATCGACAGGAGCGCGCGCGCGTATCCCTCGAGAAACGCGAGATACGAGCTGTAGCTGCTCACCGTCACCTCAACGGTGAGCCCCCCTGCTCGCTCGACCGCCCGAAGCGCCTGTCGAACGAGCGACGACTTCCCGTAACGCCGCGGCGAGATGAGAAAAACCTTCTGGCCCGCCGACAGATCGCCCGCGAGTCGATCCAGCTCGGTTTCGCGGTCCACGAACGACGTCGCGGGGACTACTTCGCCATATACGAAAGGATTTTGCATGCTGGCGCCGTCGGTTCTTTTGTGTCGGGTTTTCGGCGGAAAACGTAAGCGAAACGACCGACGTTGGTTACGTTCTACAACGTAATGGATACGTAGTTTAACGTAATGGAGCGACCGGCTCAATGGGCGGTCGCGCCGCAGCCAGGACCCAGGTGAACGCCGACGTCCACACGGCGCGCTCCTGGGGCAGCCATGGCGGCAGGTCTGGCGCGGTTTGGGTCACCGCCACTCGAAGCGCTCGCAGGCGCTGCGGATCGACGGCTCCGAACGACGCGTGCCAGGTCACACCCACGACCGGCGTCGGGGCGACGAAGGTGGCCGTCCACTGTCCGAGCCGCATTGCGCCAGGCAGGTTCGTTTGCGACGGCGTAATGCCCGGAGGCAGCACGAACGACACGGCCAGGCCCGGACGTTGGGGCACTACCGTGGCGGTCATCTCCACGCCCCCCGGGAACGACGCGACGGTGAAGTACGGCACCTCGGCGGGCGGCGCACCGAGAGACGGGCCGGTCGTCCGAAACACGAACGGCTGCGGCAGGCGCCCCCAGGGAATGGACGTTTGTGTCGGAACTGACTGCAATGTCCAGCCGGCAGATGCGCCCGCGGCGAGGTCGAGACCAGGCTCGACCGACGCAAGTTCCCACGTAGCCGTGTCCTGCCCTGGCTCCTGAAGAGCACGAACCTGACGGCGGAGCGGCCGATCATACGTGTAAGCGGGGGCCGCATACGCGAAACCGCCCGCCACGGCGGCAATGGCCAGCAGCGCCGCGGTCACCAGCGACGGCCGCGACGCTGGCCGTGGGGGGACCATCGCGGCGATCAACGGAGGCACGATCATCAGAGCCGTCGCCGTGATGACGGCCGCATAGACGTAAGCGGGAGTAATCACGGGTAAACGACCGAAGATCGCGACGACGAATCGCAGCAACTCCACGGCATTGCGCAGCCAGAGTGTCCCGCTCAGCGCGAGCACGACCACCGAGAGGGCGCGGACGGCCACGGCATTCAATGTCCGCACGGCGATCAGCAACGCGGACGCAATCAGCAGCGGCAGCGTCCACATGAACGCCGCGCCCGGCGCGAGCCAGAGCATCGCGGCGGCCAGCAACACCCAAATCGGCAGCGCGAGCGTCCATGTGACGAGCGGATGCCTGGCGCCGCGCACCGATGGCGAAAACCAGACACCCGCGCGGCTGATCGCCCAGCCGACGGTAGCCGCTGTGATCAGCATCAGGAGGAACATCCGATCGGGATGCGCGTACCACGGGTGGTACACTGCGCCGGCCGTACGAAGTCCCCACGTCACTCCAATCATTGAAGCGACAGCTGCCCCGACCGCGACGGCGGTCCACGCCGCGGTGAAGAGCCATCGCCCGATCCCGCCAAGCCGGAGCGCTTCCCTGATGATGCGAACCGAGGCAAGAATCCCGAGTGGAATGGAGAGCGCCGAGAGGATCCAGCCGACGATCACGGAATAGCTGATGGCGCTCGTGGCGCCGATGTCAAAAAACACCCCGTCCCACCGGCTGCGTCGCGTGATGTCCATCTGATCGAGCGCGAGCGCGGTGCCGACGATGTTTTCTCCCGTGTTGCGCAGCGTCTCCGGCGACAGCCGCTCGGCAGTGTCTCGCACCGTGTGGTAGGCGTAACTGTCGCCGATCGCCGCGAAGTTCAATCCGGGGATGTTCTCGCCGCCAAAAATCGTGAAGTCGGTGTCGTTCGGCAGGCGCTTGTAGATTTCGCCGGCGAACGAGGCGCCCCGCGGATGCGGCGCGTGCCGCGACCACGCGCCCGTAATCCAGCCGTTCGCTGGCCCGGCCTGGAAGAGCATTGCCGTCCCGCGCGAGCCAATCGATTCGACGTTGATGTACGCGCGCAGACGCGATTTGACTTCACGGTCCTTGACGAGTCCGGCGGCCCCCATCAAGCCCGCCTCCTCGCCATCGGTAACGAGCACGAATATCGACCACTGGCGATCCCTCTGCGCCCCGAGCACGCGCGCGGCCTCGAGCGATACCGCCACCCCAACCCCATCGTCGCCGCCGCCGGGAGACTCCGGGGCCGTGTCGTAGTGCGACACGAGGCCGATTGCTTCGGTCCTGTGGCCGTCCAGCACGGCGACGATGTTGCTGACGTGGGCCGTGCGCCCGAGCTCGGGACGCTGGGCATCGACTTCCTGCACGCGAACCTGATATCCCGCGAGCTTCAGTTGATCGATGACGTAGGCACGCGCGCGCGCGTTCGCGTCCGTTCCGACTGGCCGTGGGCCGATCGTGCCGGCCAGCATTCCGACGTGAGCACGGGCGTTCTGCTCGGAGAAGACGCCCGGTTCACGGGTGCAGCCGGCGCCAGCAAGGGCAAGGACGAACACGACGGACGCGACACGCCTCAATCGAGCTCCAGGCGGCCAGTGTACAGCGCCATTCCGACCACCGCGTCGACGCCTATCGCGTCGAGCGCATCGATTTCCGCGCGCGTCGTGATGCCCCCCGCCGCGGTGAGCGTTCGTTGCGTGACGCCGCGCAGCGCGGCAATCGCGCCCATGTCCGTGCCGCGCATCAGACCCTCGAGATCCACGTGCGTATAGAGGAACTCGCCGAAGTACGGCTCCAGCTCGATGACGGCCTGCGCGGGAGTAATTTCCAGTGACGTTCGCCATCCGTGAATGACGACGTGGCCCTGTTTGCCGTCGACGGCGGCAATCAGCCGGTCCGGCCCGATCGCGTCGGCAAGGTGCCCGGCGAATTCGCGATCCACCTTGCCGTTGCGAAACAGCGCCGATCCAAGGATGACCTTCGCCGCGCCCGATCCGAGGACTGTCTCGGCACGTTCCAGCGTTCGAATACCGCCGCCGACACGGCAGGGTAGCCTCGCGCAGATCCGCGCGGCAATCTGGCTGTTGTCGCCTTCGCCTTTGGCGGCGTCGAGATCGATGAGCTGTACCTTCGGGTACTTGGCAAACCGCCGCACCCAGCTCTCGATGTCGTCGCTGGCGATTGCGAGGCGTTCTCCCTGCACGAGCTGAACGACCCGGCCGCCTTGCAGATCGATGGACGGGATCAGCATCTGACCGGAATGCCGTGTTGCAGAAGGTGGCGCTTCAGATCGACAACCGCGTGCTCGGAAAAGTGAAACACCGAGGCCGCGAGCGCCGCGTCGGCCCGTCCCGCCGTGAACACCTCGCTGAAATGCTCGAACGTCCCCGCGCCTCCGGAGGCGATGACGGGAATTGATACGGCACTGGATACCGCCGCCGTCAGCTCGCAATCGAATCCCGCGCGCGTTCCGTCTCGGTCGATCGATGTGAGCAGGATTTCGCCGGCGCCGCGGGATTCGGCTTCGATTGCCCATTCCACGGCGTCCCTGTTCGTCGAAGCGCTGCCGCTTCTTGCGAAAACCCTGAAGCGAGCAGCCTCGCGCTTGGCATCGATGGCAACGACGACCGCCTGGCTGCCGTACCGCGCTGCCAGCCGCGTGAGAAGCGGGGGGTCGGCAAGTGCCGCGCTGTTGACCCCGACCTTGTCCGCGCCCGCGTCAATCGCCGCGGCGGCGTCCGCTTCGCTGCGGATCCCTCCGCCGACCGTGAGCGGTATGAACAACTCGCACGAGACCGCCCGGATCGTGTCTTCGAACGCCCGGCGCCCTTCGATTGTCGCGGTCACGTCGAGTACGACGACTTCGTCGATTCCCTCGGCGTTGTACCGCTTGGCAAGCGAAGCAGGATCGCCCGCGTCGCGCAAACCCTCGAAGTTGACCCCCTTGACGACACAGCCGTTGCGGACGTCGAGGCATGCGATCAATCGCTTGGACAACATGCTCAGCGGGCCGCCGCGACGAAGTTCGCGAGGATCCGGATCCCCGCGGTGCCGGACTTTTCCGGGTGGAATTGCACGCCGAAGATGCGATCTCTTTCCACTGCCGCGGCGAACTCCGCTCCGTGCGCGCAGGTTGCCGCTGCGTCCGCGGTCACAGGCGCCGCGTAGGAATGTGTGAAGTACATCTGCGTTCCGTCAGCCACGCCGGCGAGCAGCCGCGACTCACGCGGCCGCTGCAGCGAGTTCCAGCCCACGTGCGGAATCTTGATGCCGTCGCTCTGCGGCAGCCGGGAGCATCGGCCCCGCACGACGCCGAGACCCGGTACGTCTGGCGCTTCGTCGCTGCCCTCGAAGAGCCACTGTAGACCAAGGCAGATCCCGAAGAGTGCGACGCCGGAGTCGACAGCGTCCCGGATGGCCTGCATCCAGCCACCGTTTAGCGCGGACGTTGCGCCGAAGTGTCCGACGCCCGGAACCACGATGCCGGTCGCGTTCTTCAGATCGTCCGGAGCCCGTGGTGCGACGAGCTCCGCGCCTGCCGCCTTGAATCCCTTGCGGACAGAAGTGAGGTTCCCCGCGCCGTAATCGATGAGCGCGATCACAGAAGACCCTTCGTGCTCGGGAGCATCCGCGCGAGCCGGCGGTCCCGCGCGCACGCAACGCGAAGCGCACGGGCGAACGCCTTGAAGACTGCTTCGACCTGGTGATGACTGGATCGCCCGTACAGCACTTTCACGTGGACGTTCGCTCGCGCGCCCTGCGCGAACCCTTCAAAGAAGTCGGTCACCAGCTCCGCCTGAAGATCGCCGACCGACCGGACCTTCAACCGTAAGTCGGCCACGGCATGCACGCGCCCTCCCAAATCGACGGCCGCAAGCGCAAGCGTCTCGTCCATCGGCATCACGAAATACCCCGCGCGGTTGATGCCGCGCCGTTTGCCGAGTGCTCTCGATACCGCTTCGCCGAGCGCGATGCCGAGATCCTCCACCGTGTGGTGCTGATCGACATCGAGATCGCCGCGGGCGTCGATTTTCAAGTCGAAGGCGCCATGCCGTGCGAAGAGCTCGAGCATGTGATCGAGAAAACGGATTCCGGTGCGCACGTCATATCGACCCTTGCCGTCGACGTCGAGGCGAAGCGCGATCGAGGTCTCGTTCGTGACACGGTCAACGGTCGCGCGCCTCACAGCACGTCCTCCAACGCGGTCAGCAGCTGGCGCGTGTGTTCGACCACGCCGGCCGTGATCCGCAGGCAGTCGGCGCAGCCGGGGTCGCGCGATCGATCGCGGACGTGCACGCCGCGGTCCACGAGCGCCGCCGCGATGGTTTGACCGCGCCCCGGAAATCGCGCGAGAACGAAATTCGCGTCGCTTCGCCAGTACTCCACCCCCTGCCGTTCGAAGGCGGCATAGAGAAGCGCTCTGGATTCGGCAACCTGCTGGACGTACCAGTCGTAGTAGCGCCTGTCTTCGAATGCCGCCGGGAGCGCAGCCGCGGCACAAACGTTGATGCTGTAAGGCGGAATTACGCGCCGAAGGCGAGCGACTGTGTCGGGTCTGCCGATGACGGCTCCCGCCCGAATTCCCGCGAGGCCGTAGGCTTTCGCGAACGTGCGGCCCACGAGGAGGTTGGGATATTCCCGGAACGCGGGATCGCCGATCAGCGATGCGCCACCAAAATCCACATACGCCTCGTCCACGAACACCAGCGCCGAGGGGGCTTCGTGCGCGATGCGCAAGATGGCGTCACGCGGGATGCTCTGACCCGTCGGGTTGTTGGGATTCGTGAGCCACACGATTCGCGTTCGTTCGTTGAGGGCCGCCACCACCGACGCGACAGGGAATTGGAATTCGCGTCCCAGCGGGATCTCGACGACGTGCCCGCCCATCCCGTCGCTGCACGCGGCGTACATGTCGAACGCGGGGACGACAACGATCGATTCGAACGGAGCCGCCGCAGCGCTGCCCTTCAACGCCACCATCGCGGCAATGAGGATCCCTTCATCGAGCCCGTTGGTGAGCAGCAACGCACCCGCGTCCACGCCAAGCCGCTTCGCACACGATGCGATGGCACCGTCATAGTCCGGATAGATGGCGAGGTCGCGAGCGCTGAGGCTTCGGATCGCGTCAGTGACCGACGGGGAACACCCCGCGGTGTTCTCGTTGAGATGCAGCCTGAGCCCTTCCGCCGGCGCGACGCGTTCGTATTCGTAGCTCACCGCGATGTATCCCCGTAGACCGAGCCTTGGCGTCCGGCCGTTCCCGTCGCGCGCGCCTTTGAAGCCGGAGATTTCGGCCGAAGCCGCATCTCGATTGACGCCGCGTGCGCCCGCAATCCCTCTGCCCGTGCCAGTTCCACCGCGGCTGGCCCGATGCGCCGGATGCCCCGAGCCGACACGCGCTGGACCGTGCTGACCCGCACGAAGTCGGCGGCGCTCAGGCCGCCTCGCGCGCGGGCGGCGCCGCTCGTCGGCAGCACGTGGTTCGATCCGGTCGCATAATCGCCGGACGCCTGTGCGCTGTAATCGCCGACGAAGACCGTACCCGCGCGCGTGAGCTTCCGGGCGACGGCGTCGCTATCGCACACCACGTGCTCGGGCGCCATCCGCTGGCATAACTCGATGGCCTCGCCGGCCGTGCGCGTGACCACGATCCCGCCGTTGCGCGACAGTGATTGCGAAGCAGGGCCGTCGAACGGCATCTGACGTCCGAGCTCGCCCGCAACTTCAGCGGCCAGGCGCCGCGACGGCGTGATCAGGATCGCGCGCGCATCGGGGTCGTGCTCGGCCTGAGCGATCAGATCGGCGGCAATCCATTCCGGACGCCCCGCCGCCGAGACGACGACGATCTCGCTCGGTCCGGCATGGAAGTCGATCGCGCAATCGGCCGACACGAGCGCTTTCGCCGCCGCGACATACGCGTTGCCTGGCCCGACGATCTTGTCCACGCGGGGGATGGTCTCGGTGCCATAGGCCAGCGCGGCAACGGCATGGGCGCCTCCGACACGGAACAGCCGGGAGATGCCTGCCTCGCGCGCTGCGGCCATGACGGTCGCATCAGGACGGGGGCACACGGCGATGATGTCCCGCACGCCCGCAACCCGCGCCGGGATGGCTGTCATCAGCAGCGTCGATGG
>JBKPTT010000127.1:0-5421 GCA_046735635.1 Acidobacteriota bacterium
GACTATTTCGATAGCCGCGCTCGTGGCGTGTGGCGCGGTTGCGTGGGGCTCAGGGGGCCTCGGAGAGGGGGTCGTACGCGCGCAGACGAGCGGGGCGGCGTTGTACGACTGGGCCGTTGATGGCGGCGACAATCAGCGGACGGGGTGGAACAAGCAGGAAAGAACGCTGACGAAGGACAACATCAAGGACCTGAAGCTCCTCTGGAAGTTGTCTACGGCAAACCAGGTGCGCGCGCTCCATTCGTTGATGCCGGTCATCGTCGCGAGTCAGCTGAATACGTCACAGGGCGTGAAACAGGTCGGGTTCCTGGCGGGTATTTCCGACAACCTGTATGCGTTCGATGCCGAGACCGGCAAGATCATCTGGCAGAGGCATTGGGAGTACGCGCCGCCTGCAGGCGGGCGAGGCGGCGGCCGCGGAGGCGAGCAGCCGACCGATCCGGCGCACCTCGGCTTCCTGCGTCCGGGCGGCAGCAGCGACACCCCGGTACTCGGCGCGCCAGACGCGCAGGGGCGGCGCCCGATCTATTTCGTCACGGGCGACGGGATGCTCCACATCCTGAATGCCGCCAACGGCGAGGACCTCGAGCCTTCCTACATGTTCCACGCCGGCAAGAGCTGGAGCCTGGCGATCGATCGCAACGTGCTCTGGATGGCGAACACGTACGCGGGGGCTTCGCTCTCGGCCGTCAAGCTCGACGATCCAACCCACCATGTCATGAACTTCAACGCGGGAAGCGGTGGCGCGTGGGGACGGCGCGGCGCCGTCATCGACTCGACCGGCGGCGCGTGGACGACGACCGGCGATGGCGTTTACGATCCGACCAGCGATCCCCCCCGATACGGCAACAGCGTCGTCGGCGTCCAGGTCGCCGGAAACGAACTGAAGCTGAAGGACTACTACACGCCGACCAACTGGGACTGGCTGCGCAAGCGCGATCTGGATCCGAACAACACGCCGACGATATTCAATTTCAAGGGACGCGAGCTGATGGCGGCCTCGGGCAAGGAATGCCGGATGTACCTGCTCGACACCAACGCGCTCGGCGGCGCCGACCATCAGACGCCGCTCTTCAAGACGCCGCTGTTCTGCAACGAAGAAGTCGATTTCCAGGACGCCGGCAGCTGGGGCGCTCTGTCGACCTGGGAGGACGGGTCGGGCACGCGGTGGGTGTACGCGCCGTTCTGGGGTCCCGCGCACTCGCAGGCGAAGTTTCCCATCATGAACACGCCGCTCACGAAGGACGGCGGCGTCGCGGCCTTCAAGGTCGTGGACAACAGCGGAAAACTGGAGCTCGCGCCGGCATGGATCTCACGCGACATGAAACGCGGCGAGCCGGTCCTCATCGCCAACGGCATGATCTTCGGCTATGGCAGCGGCGAGGAGACGAAGCAGTCGTGGCCCGACGTCGGCCTCCAGTTCGACTCGACGATCCGCGCGGAAAAGGGAACACACGCGACCATCTACGTGCTCGACGCGGAGACCGGCAAGGAGTTGTGGTCCAGCGGTGAACAGATGCACCAGTGGAATCACTTCAGCGGGATTACCGTTGCGAACGGCCACGTGTATCTGGGGACGTACGACGGGACGTTGTACTGCTTCGGTCTCAAATAAAAGCGTTGCCAAAATTGCCACAATTGCCAAAATTGATTTGGTAATTACGGCGATTTGGCAATCGTGACAATTATGGCAATTCACCTGCGACGGCTTTTCCTCTCATTCACAATCGCGGCTTGCGCGTTCGCGCTGGTCCGGGCCAATGGCGACGAGACGCGGCTCCTGCGATCGCCGACGGTCAGCGCGACGCAGATCGCGTTTGCGTACGCGAACAACATCTGGGTCGTGGAACGCGCAGGCGGTAGCGCGCGACGACTGTCGAGCTTCCAGGGGCAGACGACAAGTCCTCACTTCTCACCCGATGGGAAGTGGATCGCGTTTACCGGCGAATACGCAGGCAACGCCGATGCGTACGTCGTGTCGTCGGAAGGCGGCGAGCCGCGGCGGCTGACATGGCACCCTGGCGCCGATACGGTCCAGGGCTGGACGCCTGACGGGAAGTCGGTGCTGTTCGCGTCGGGCCGTGCGAGCGCGGCGCCGAGCGCCGCCCCGCGCTTCTGGACCGTCCCGCTCGAGGGCGGCGTCGAGCAGCCGATGACGCTGCCGCGCGCCTATCAGGGAAAGATCTCGTCCGACGGGTCGCACATCGCGTATCGCATGAACAACTCGTGGGACGAGGAACGCCGCAACTATCGCGGCGGCCAGAACCGGCCGATCTGGATCGTCGACACCAAAACCTGGAACCTGGTGACGCCACCGTGGACGGATTCAAAGGACATCGATCCCGTGTGGGTCGGCGAGTCTGTCTATTTCCTGTCGGACCGCGACGGGGTATCGAACGTCTGGGCGTACGAGACTGGCTCGAAGAAACTCACGCAGGTGACGCGGTTTACCGACTTCGACGTCAAGACGCTCGATTCCGGCGCCGGCGCGGTGGTGTTCGAGCAAGCGGGCTACGTTCACGAGCTCGATCCGAAGACCGGCAAAGAGCACACCGTCACGATTCGCGCGACGGGAGACTTCCCCTGGATGATGCCGCGGTGGGAGGACGTGACGTCGCGCATGACGCATATCGTGCTGTCGCCCACCGGCAAGCGAGTCGCGGCGGAAGCTCGAGGCGAAATCTTCACGATCCCCGCGGAGAAGGGTGACGTCCGCAACCTGAGTCACTCGAGCGCGGCTGCCGATCGGGATCCGGCATGGTCGCCCGACGGCAAGTACATCTCCTACTTCAGCGATCGCAGCGGCGAGTACAAGCTCTATCTGGAGACGCCAGACGGCTTGACCCCACCGCGCGAGATCGCACTCGACAAGCCGGCGCACTACTACACCCCGTCGTGGTCGCCCGACTCGAAAAAACTGCTCTACAGCGACACCAACCTGCACGTGTGGGTGCTCGACGTCGAGAGCGGGAAAGCGAAGGTTGTGGGCAACGATCCGTGGATGGTGCCCGAGCGGACGCTCAATCCGGTCTGGAGTCCCGACTCGAAGTGGGTGGCCTACTCGAGCCGCCTCAAGTCGCTCTACCACGCGATCTTCATCGCGAACGTCGACACGGGCGAGACGAAACAGGCAACCGACGGCCTCGCCGACGCGGTCTGGCCTGCGTGGGACGCAAGCGGCAAGTATCTCTGGTTCCTCGCCTCGACCGACTTCGGCCTCAGCTCGCAGTGGCTCGACATGACGTCGTACGACCGTCAGGAGACGTTCGGCCTCTATCTCACCGTGCTCAAGAAAGGAGAGCCGAGCCCGCTCCTTCCAGAGAGCGACGAAGATGCGGGCATCGGTAACCGCCCGAGCGGTTCTGCGCCCCCGCCGAACGCGTGTTCTTCGCGGAGAGGCCCTTCGGCAGGATCAGCGCAAGCGGAGGAGTCCACGCAGGAGCAGCCGGGCGATCAAGCTCCTCGCCGCCGCACGCCGCCGAATGTGCAGATTGACTTCGACGGCCTGCAGCAGCGGATCATCTCGGTCGAGGGCGTGCCCGAACGCCAGTACTCGCGTCTGCGTGCCGGGGTTGCCGGAAGCGTGTACTACCTCGAAGCGCCCGCAGGCGAAGGGGCGGGAGGCAGCACGCTACAGCGATATCGGCTGACGGATCGCAAACCCGCGACGTTCGTGACGGGTGTCGCGGAATACGACCTGAGCGCAGACGGGTGCAAGCTGCTCTACCGAACCGGCGGAGGTGGCGGCCGCGGCCGTCAGGGCGGGGCAGCGGGTACGCCCCCAGCCGTCAACCTCTTTCTCGTCGACGCGACGACGACGCCCCAGACCGGACAGGGCCGGCTGAACGCAACGTTGCGGATGTATCTGGAGCCGAAAGAAGAATTCCGGCAGATCTTCAACGAGGGTTGGCGCAACCAGCGTGATTACCTGTACGTGCCGAACATGCACGGCGCCGACTGGCCGAAGATGAAGGAGATGTACGGTCAGCTGCTGCCGTACGTCAACCATCGCGCCGATTTGAACTACCTCCTCGACAACATGGGTTCGGAGATCGCGATTGGCCATTCGTACGTGCGCGGCGGAGACATGCCGGACGTTCCCCCGGTAATCGGCGGCCTTCTCGGCGCCGACTTCACCGTCGAGAACGGCCGCTACAAGATCACGCGCATCTACGACACCGAAAGCTGGAACCCCGAGCTGCGGGCGCCGCTCGCGGCGCCGGGGATTAACGTCTCGGTTGGCGATTTCCTTGTCGCGATCAACGGCGTCGAGCTGAGAGCTCCCGACAACATCTACCGGCTGTTGGATGGCACGTCGGGTCGTCAGACGGCGCTCACGGTCAACACCAAGCCCGCGATGGAAGGCGCGCGCGTGGTCACGGTCGTCCCGGTTCCAAACGAGCAGAACCTCCGAACGCGCGCGTGGGTCGAATCGAATCGCCGGCTCGTGAACAAACTCTCGAATGGGCAGCTCGCGTACGTGTATCTGCCCAACACGGGCCAGCCCGGATATTCAAGCTTCAATCGGTACTACTTCTCCCAGCAGGACAAGTCCGGCGCGATCATCGACGAGCGTTTCAATGGCGGCGGCTCCGCGGCCGACTACATCGTCGATCTCCTCGAACGCCGTTTCGACGGGTACTTCAACAACGTCGCGGGCGATCGCTATCCCTTCACGAGCCCGTCGGCGGGCATTTGGGGACCCAAGGTCATGATCATCAACGAGATGGCCGGCTCAGGCGGCGATCTGATGCCCTATATGTTCAAGCTGCGCAAAATCGGTCCGCTCGTCGGCAAGCGCACGTGGGGGGGCCTCGTACATACGGCCGATACGCCGACATTCGTCGACGGCGGATCCATGATTGCTCCGCGAGGCGGCTTCTTCACGCGTGAAGGGACGTGGGCAGTCGAAAACGAGGGGGTCACGCCTGACGTCGACGTCGAGAACTGGCCGAAGGACGTCATTGGCGGCCACGACCTGCAGCTCGAGCGCGCCGTCCAGGAAGCGATGCGGCTGCTGAAAGAGCACCCGGTGGATCGCAAGACCACCGAACCCGCGCCGCCGACGTGGGGGAAAAGGAAAAGCGGCGGATCGTGAATTGCCACAATTGCCAGAATCGCCGTAATTAAGTCCGACGACCAATATGCGCGGGTGGCCGTGCCGGGGCCGCCCCGCTTCGTGCCGCGGTCCGTCTCGCGTGCCGCTGTTTTTCGAACCGCGGACGAAGCGGGGCTGGCACGGACAGGACCCGCCGAAGTCGCCGATTACTTCGCAGACACGGATGCGACTCCCACTCTCGTCGCCTCTTTGTTGAACTCCGGCAGGTCCGCCGCGAGGATCTGCTGGAGCTTGTCGGTCTGCACTTTCAGCTCTGCGCTCAGGTCCTCGAAGATGGGATACGCGTTCGCGATCGGCTTGCC
>JBKPTT010000128.1:0-19665 GCA_046735635.1 Acidobacteriota bacterium
GCTCAGGGCTTGCTGCCCTCTCCTGTGGCAGTCCCGCAGAGGGGGTGGTACGTGGTGAGCACGGATGGCCTCTGGTGGCTTGGCGTCTTCCTCTCGCTGATCGTCGGCGCCGTGGTCATGTGGATTCTCAGCGAGTAGCGCTTGCTGAGGAGCCGACCGCATCCTACGTACCGCGACCTGGCCCTCTCGGTCTCACAGTGTCGCCCCCACAAACCCGCGCGCACTTGGCGAAGGCGGAGGTGGCGAGGGCGAGCAGAGAGACGAGCAGAGAGAGCAGTACGAGCGGGACACGTGCCGCGCCTACCACCGTCGCCCACCCGTTCCAGGATGTCGGATGTCGGTTGTCTCCTCCCGAGTCGCTCCCATGCGAGTCAAGATCACGAGCTATGGGCCCGGGAAACTTCACCGGGCTGAATCTCGCTGGGGTTCGCTCAAGAGACGTCCGGGAAAGGCGACGGCCCATGCGGCCCTGGAACTTTAGGGTATCCCTCTTGATGAGTTTGTCGAGGACGAACAGGGCCTCCTCAATGATCTTAGCAATCTTAGCGCCGAGGCCGACGCGGCGAGGCGAGGAGGCAGGCAGAACAGGGCGACGGGGAGGCGCTGAGTCAGCGGCCGGGCGTGGATCGCGACGATCATGACAATCATGTTGAGTCGTCCTCTCTGGCGGTCCCTTCGATGGCTCTCAGTGTCGCTGTCTGTTCATGCCGCAGCCGTTCTTGCGTCTCTCGGTAGGGCAGCCAGCACCACTCCCCGAGCCAAACCGCTCCCATGAAGAGGGCGAACCAAACCGCCCAGGCCGCCATCAAGACGGCCCACCCCCAGCGCTTGGCATACTGAAATGCGAGGGTCAGGAACACGCAGAGCAGCAGCCCGGCGAAGCCGTATGCAGCCCAGCTAGCCACGTGGCGCCATCGCGGAAGGACGGCCGTCATGGTCCATGAGGCCTCTGTCGATCGGTTCCGATGGAGAACGTCGTCCTGGCCCCGCAAGTATCCTGCTCGGTAGGCTATGACGGCCACGACGATCAGTGCAAAAAAGGCGAGGATAATTTCGGTGGCCTTCATCCGCTGCTCCCCTATTTCTCCCGAACGGGTCTTTCTCTTCGAGCTGTCCCTCGACCCATAGCCTTGGAAGGCGGCTTCCACCTGGTCACGCGCCTCGGGCCGGAATCCCGCGGTGCGCCGACCGAAGTACGTCGAGGCTGGCGACTTCTTGCGAGCATCAGAGATGCCAGCCGGCCACCGAGGAAGAGAGGGTGTTCGCGGTGTCCGGAATGAACGCGGTAGGGCATACCCGGTAGTTGTTGTTCCCCCGGCGCCAGGTGTTTGCCTAGAGCGCGTCGTGGCCGCGTCTGGTGTGATAGCCTGCCGCCCTAAACCTCAGGCATGAGGAGCCGCAAGGGCGTAGCAGCCCGAAGGGGCAGCCCCAACGGGGCCCACCGCCTTCGGGCTGTGTTCTCCTCGTTGCCTGTTGTAGCCCGAGCTAAGCCGGCGTTACCTTAGTCGCGACCTGTTGCCCCTTGCTGTTCTTATAGGTCACCTTCACACGCTCACCCTTTCTTCAGGGCCCTGAGCTGCGGGGCCACCGCCGGGTCTGCATTCAAGGTAAGCGTCGTGCCGTCCGCAGCCTTCAACGTGAACATCTGCGCGGTCCTATTGACCGACATCACGCTGCCGGTGACATGATGCGGCAAGGTAAGACGGCTCGGCTTCTTCGCGGGCGGTGCAGCGGTCTCCCTCGTGGTATTTGGTGGCATAGTCTCTGCCGCAAAGGCCGCCCCTACTGTCACGAGGCTCGCCAAGGCTAACGCTGCAACGCGACTCGTAGATTTCATCGGATTCATTGCTCTCCTCCCTCTGGGCTATCCAAGCGGCCCGGTTTTCTCCTTTAGGTCCCCGCATCAGACATGCCAGAGTGCAGAACCGGCCGCACGACAGGCCGTATTTCCGCTCCTGCCGCACGCGTCTGTAAGAACTGCCCGGGCGTGTTATCGCTGGTGGGAGATTGTGGTCAACCCTTCCGAGTCGGCTTGGCCCCCGAATGACCTAAGAGCCCGAAGGGGCAGCCTCAAGAGGGCGGCTCATCCCCTTCGGGCGGTGCCGGGCGCGGCCGTAGCACCCGGGCAGGGACACATAACCTGTTGCTAGGTCCGCACGTAACCCCTCGGTGCTACAGGCCCTTGGCGGGGACCTCGCCGCGCCATGCGCCGGTCTCGCGCTGGCGCGACTCGATGTAGTCCTTGAAGCGCGTGAGATCGCGGCCCACTCGCGCGGTCACGAGTCCCACCGCGTCGCCCACATTCTCGACCATACCCTCCGGGTCGTATTCGAGCTGGAGCATGACCCGCGTCTTCCGATCGGCCAGGCGATGGAAGGTAACGACGCCGGCATTTTTCGCGCCGGACGTGCTCTTCCAGGCGACTCGCTCGTCAGGCCGCTGCTCGGTGATCTCGGAGGTCCACTCCTTGTCCTTGCCTCCGATATTCGCCTGCCAGCGCAACCGTCGGTCGTCGAGCTGGGTGACTGCGGTCACGCCTTCCATGAAGCTCGGAAACTCCTCGAACTGGGTCCACTGGTTGTATGCGGTGCGAACCGGCACCTCCACGTCGATGGACTTCTCGATGTTCGCCATGGTGGATGTCTCCTCCTGTGTGATCGTTCCCACGCGAAGGACGCAAGCGATGTGCCAGGACCGAGCCCCGCCGATTCCTCGCACCGGCGGCAACCTCTCAACGTCGGACCCGGGAGTACGAATCTCTTACTGCGTAGATTCGGGGGGCGGAACTGGCTAGGAGGCGAGGGTGCCGCCGTTCGACCGCGAGGATGTAGCCGGTGACCACGGAGGAGACGGCGGAGGAACAGGCCGGGCGGCCAGCAGCGACTTTACTACAGCCGGGTTACTTGCGGGAGTCGCTCACAGCAGCCGGTGGAGGAGGCGCGCTGGTGGGCAATCTGGGCTCCGCACGAGCAGGCGAGCCACACATACCCGTCCTCCGTTCCACCGTCCAGCTCTCCACACCGCTGGTGTTCAGAGACGAAAGCCACCAAGGCATTGAGTGCATCCGGCATGGGCCCGAGAGGTTATCACAGTCCCGGGAAAAGTGTGAGAGCGCGAATGGCAGAAATTCCACGGCGACGGTATGATTTGGCTGTTCGTTCGACCTTGCGCTGGCCAAGGGGGCGCGCAATGGCATCCCATCGCGATCTGGAAGGGGTTCACGTCCTCATCGTCGAGGACACGGACGACTCCCGCGAACTGCTCAAGATTGTCCTGGAGTACTGCGGGGCCCTTGTCACCGCCGCCGAGCCGACAAGGCCAAGCGCATCCTGGACACCCTTCGGCCTCATGTCCTCCTGACCGACATCGCGATGCCCGATGATGGCATCGATTTGATCAGGGAAGTGAAGGCGGTGGCCCAGACGAAGGGCATCCACATCCCGGCCATTGCGGTCACGGCCTACCGGGGCCGACGCGAGGAGCTTCTGGCGGAGGGTTTCGCGGATCTGATCGAGAAGCCGCTCGACCCGAACGGGCTATGTGAAATCGTCCGGCGGCACGCGCGAACGCCCGCTTAGCAGTCAGGTGACTGGACCAGCGTCGTAACTGTGGTAGAATTCGATTGCCTTCCCTGGGGCCCTATGGCTGACGCACCCTAGCGTCACGCCCCTTGGCATCTGGCTCCGATTCTCCCGTCATCAACCAGCGAGCCAGACATGCCAGACGAAGCCCGCCTACGCGAACAAGCCCGTACAGCGATCCACGCTCCCATCCCGGGCCCCTGATCGCACTTGGGGCGGTCCAGGCGTGGGAGCGGAATGCTCCGTCTGCTGCCGACCCGTCACCAAGGATGAGCTGGAGTTCCAGATCGAGTTCGCCCACGATGGCGCCCGTCCGGAGCTCGACCGGTACCACGTCCACATCCGGTGCTTTGCGGCGTGGGAGTTCGAGCGGCGGATGGCCGGGGGGGGGGAGACTCAGACTAAAGTCTAATAGACCCTCCCGGGGCGGGCGAGACACTAATGTCCATGGTCTCGTCCGGGATCCTGGTCGGCGTCCTCAAAGAGCAGCATCCTGACCATCTCCTCCTTACTGACAGCACCTGTATCTCGCTCCCGGCGGGGCTCATCGTAGAGCGCTTCGGCCCTGCCACGCGCATCACCATCCTCTACAGCCGTGATGGTGATGCCGAGATGGTCGTCCAGAGCGTTACCCGTAGTGCCACGCCCCACCTACCGCCCGCGCGCCAAGAACGAGGCTAGCACCCGCCTGCTCCTCTCCCCGACGTCATACAGGATGGCGTTCTTACAGGGCCTGGCTTCAGATTTGCTGAAGTCGGTGCTGCTGGCGTTTGAGAATTAGCGCCTAGCCCGCTGTCTCGAGTCCGGGTGTACACTCCGAGTTGCCTCCTACGGGCTCTCGGGATGGCGCATCCGGGCGCCACAGCCCGCTGAATCTGGCTCGCTCCGCCGCTGACAGATTCGACGGCACCCGTAGTGTCGCCCCGCATCGTGAGGAGGCTCGTCATGATCCTCGCCAAAGAAGCCCCGTCCTCTCATCCCCACGCATCTGGCTGGAGCATCTCGGGCGGTTCAGGCATCCCCCCCGATGACGAACTGCGGGGGCAGATACGCGCCCGACTATTGGAGGCCCGCCTGCCCGCCGTCGATGGTGTGTCGAGCTCCAGCCGAGGAACCGGCCGTCCGTGCATCGTGTGCCGGCGTGCCATCGAACCGACCGAGGTCGAGCGCCAAGTCAGCGGGCACGGAGTACTCCTCTACGCTCACGAGGCTTGCTACAAGTTTTGGCGGGAGGAATCGGTTGTGTTCCGCAGTACCAAGGACCGAAGCAAAGAGCCAGAGCCAGCCGAACAGCCATCGCCATGACCACCTTGCTCTCCGAAGGGCAGTTGAGACAGCAGTTACGCGTTCGCCTCGCGCAAGGACGTCTCCCCCTTGCTCGTGGGGTCTACCGGACGCAGCGGGGCATTGGTCGGCCCTGCATCGTGTGTCGCCGGGCGGTAATGTCGCCGGACGCCCAGCATGAAGTCAGCAGCACAGGCGGGGTCTTCATCACGCACGAGGCTTGTTACCTGCTCTGGCGAGAGGAGTCGGCGTCATCTCAGGCACCGAGGCAACCTAGATGACAACCGACGAATTACTTGCCCGGTTGCGAGGATCAAAAACCGATCTGGAACGATTCGTTGAAATCATGCTGCGGGACCAGCTACCCGAGCTTGTCGTGCCGGCCAACGCCGTGCGAGCCTGGCAGGACCTCCAGCCGGAGGTGGCTGAGCTCCCGCTCGAGCCAAGTCGGCTCGGCGACCGCTCGGCGTACTTCCCCCAGGCGGCCCCGCGCCTCAGACAGCCACGCCAGCAGGTTCTCCGACGGCGGAGCAGGTGGGCCGGCTGGGCATGAGGCCTCTCGCTCCTGCTCCTAGCCATGTCGCGGGACCACCGCTTGCCACCAATCCATGCGGAAGGGGACGGACGCGATGGCGACGATGACCACGATCAGCGCCACGAGGTCCCGCGCGAAGCCAACCGCTCCGGAACATCCCCGGGCCGGGCTCGTGTTCGTCCGGATCGTCGGCGAAGAGCTGGGCAACCGTGTCGCGGAGCTGATGGTGCGCCTGCTCGATGGCCTCCAGGCGGAGCTCGAGCGGCCGTTGTTCCGCGGCGCTGCGCGAGAGGGAGCCGATCTTGCGCGTGCCGTCGTCAGCCATCGTGCCAGATTGTCGAGCTTCGAGAGGTGCTCTCCGCTCGGCGAGCTCGGCCTTGCGCGGTCGCGCGTGAGCACCGGAATCAGCGGCCGGTAGTAGCGCAGCTCGCGCTCGAGCGCGGCAATGTGCTCCGCCAGGTCGAGCTCTTGCGAATCCGCGTCTCCCTCCGCGGCCACGATGATCAACGAGAACCTGCCGGCCTCCGGGAACGAGATGGGGCGTCGGGCCAGCCGGCTCGCGCCTGGGGATTGTTCGAGCGGAGGCACGTTCGGCTGCTGAGCGAGCCATAGCCGCCCTCCAAGCTGATCGCCCCGTCGGGCCCGCGCCCGTTCGGAGGTGCCAAGCGGAATGCAGGGCGCTATCACTTGTCAAAGAAAATTTCTGCACAGGGCGCCCAGGGGCTTGGGTTCCGAGGAGTCCGCTGCTGTGGATGACTATGCCTACATGGAGCCCCGTGGCGCGAGCAGGGACCGGGCTATGGGGTCGGCCGCCGCGCTCGCTCGCCGTCGCCGCTCCCCCTTTTTCATGGCAGGCAATCCGAATCAAGCGCGGATTAGGCGACGTCGCGTTGCGCGCGCGTTTGCCGAAGCCAACCCGCGACGATTGCGAGTCCTGCAACGACATATGCACACGCGCCGGGCACCCACATGACGAGACCGCCCAGTTGCTGATCCTCGAGCGCGGTAAGACCGAACGGGATTGTCGCGTCATGCGCATACCACGGCGCAGGCGCAAACGTGAGCAGCACGGCAAGCGCGCTCGTGTGCAGCATGGTGGTGAAAAGGCATGCGAGCGCCGTCGTGTCCGCCCCGCGGCTGCCGAAGACGACCCACCAGAACAGGAACGCGGATACGAAGAAGCACGTGTGCTGCAGCACGTGCAACGACGGATCGGCCAGCGCGGCGAGGAACAATACTGGGATATGCCACAGCCAGAGCGCGAGCGCATGCACGCTCCACGCGCCAGCCGGCGCAGTGAACACACGCCACGCGCCGCGCGGCACGAGCGCGAACGCCGAACGCGCACCTGGCGGCAGGGCCCAGGCAAATGCCCGCAGCGGACGCGCGAGGACGAGAAGCGGCGCCGCGGCAACCATCAGAAGCTCGTGCTGCAGCATGTGCACGGCGAACGATCGCTCGGCGAGGACGTCGATGGGGGGGGCGAGCGTTGCCGCAAGCAACAGCCAGCCTGCGGTGAAGCGGGCCACCTCGAGGCGGCGGATGCCGCGCCACGCGCCCGCCTTGCGCCATAGCTTGGTCACTCCGGCCGCATACAACGCCGCGCTCGCCGCCAGCAGCGTCGCGAGCATGATCGGCCACAGTAAATCCGCGATCGCACCATGATGCGCGAGCGCGCTCCTCGACTGCGCGCTCGCCGTCACGGCAATCAGTTGAGGCAGGGCCCGAGTACCCATACCGGGAGCCACAGGGCAGCGACGACGAGCGCGGACAGCGCGCCGGAGGCCGCGGCGAGGCCCGCCATGAAATGACGTCGCGCGGGTTCCTCGCCCTGCGCGCGCACCGGCTGCGTCTCGCGCCAGAGTTGCCACGCAAAGAACGTTCCGATCACGATTGCGACCAAGAACACGCCGTGCACGGCGTGCACCACGAGCGTGTGCTGGTGCGCGCACGACCACCCGACGGTGACATACGCGACGCTCTGATCGGCGAGCGCCAGGAGCGGTGCGACGAGCAGCGCGAACCAGGTGCGCATTCAGAACCTCGGGGCCCAATAGACGACGGCGTAGATCGGTATCCAGCTCAGAACGATGAAGTTCCAGTAGCCGGCGTTCTCGGCGATGTCGACGAAGTGCTTGCCCTCGAGCGGCCCCGTGAACATGAGCGCGGTGAGCACGAGGGTGTCGGCGACATCGGTGACGAGGTTAAAGGTGTGCAGGCCCATGAACATCCACAGGACCGACCCGTACGCGCTGTCGTCCCAGCGCACATTGAACGCGGTGAACTCCATCCAGCGGACGCCGCATAGCGCAAGCGAGAGGAGGGAGCACACGACCATCCCGATGCGCACCCTGCGAAGGTCGAGATTGATGGCCGCCCGATCGGTGTAGATGAACGGGATCGCGCTCATCAGGATGAGGCCGTGATTGATGGGCCCCCCCAACAGATCCGGGGCGGCCCTCGAGGAGGGCCACGTTGGCGCGAGCGTTCGCAGGTAGAAATAGATGACGATCATGAAGGCGAACGCCGTGCCCTCGATCGCGATCATGCCGGCGGTTCCCCACCACATGAGGCTTCGCGTGCCGAACCCGTAGGTCGGCAGATGCCCGACGTCGAGCGCGTTGCCGCGGCGAATTGCGGGTATGCTCGCGGGAGTGGCTTCGCGCCGTGTGCTCATGGCCGTACCTCCACGTGCCGGTGTTCCTCGACCTCCTTCTTCGACGGCCAGTACCATAAGATGAATGCGATCGCGGGCGGGATCATTCCCCACAGCATGCCCTGCAGCGAGAAGATCGACCACACGAGCCACGCCCAGACTCCGATTGCGGCGGCGAACGGCCAGATGGTGGGTTCCGGATAGTCGTAGCGCACGTCCGGCTTGGCATCGAGGACGGTGGTGACGAGGCCCTCACGCGTTTCCACTGATAGTCCCGTTACGTGCGTCGGCTCCCCGCCGTTGGCCGTCCACAACGGCTCGCGCGACGACACCACCGGCAGCGACGCGAAGTTATACGCAGGCGGCGGTGACGGGGTGGCCCACTCAAGCGACGATGAGCCCCAGGGGTTGTCCGACGCGGCCGCGCCCTTGCGGAGGCTGTACGCGACGTTAATCATGAACAGCAGCACCGAGAGGGCCACGCCGCCCGCGCCGATCGTGGACACGAAGTTGAGCAGCCCCCAGCCCGTCGCGCTGGCGTAGATGTAAATCCGTCGCGGCATGCCGGCGAGACCGAGGTGGTGCATCGGGTAGAACGCGACGTTGACAGCGATGAAGAGCAGCCAGAACTGCCAGCGCGCGAGCCGTTCGTTGAGCATCCGCCCGGTCATTTTCGGGAACCAGTAAAAGAACGCGGCGAACAGCGGAAACAAGGCGCCGCCGATCAGTACGTAATGCAGGTGCGCGACCACGAAGTAGGTGTCGTGCACCTGCAGGTCGAGCGGCACGGAGCCCAGGATGATTCCCGTGAGTCCGCCGATCATGAACGTGAAGAAGAAGCCCAGGATGAAATAAAGCGGCGAACGGAAGTTCAACCGACCCGTCCACAGCGTGGCAAGCCAGCAGAACAGCTGGATCGCGGTCGGGATCGCGATCGTGAAGCTCATCGCGGTGAAGAAGCTCTTCCCGAGCTCGGGCACATTGGTCGCGAACATGTGGTGCACCCACAGGCCGAACGAGAGGAACCCAGTCGCGATCAGCGACAGTACCACCGCATCGTGGCCGAACATCGGCCGCCGCGCGAACGTTGGAATGATCGCGGAGATGAAGCCCAGGGCCGGAATGAAGATGAAGTACACTTCGGGGTGGCCGAAAAACCAGAACACGTGCTGCCACAACAACACGTCGCCGCCCTCCGCCGGGTTGAAGAAGTGGGTCGCGACCTGGCGGTCGGCCTGCACCAAGTTCGCGGCGAGCATCACCGCCGGCATGGCGAAGATGATCATGATCGAGGTCACGAGCGATGCCCACGCGAATAGCGGCATGCGGCGCAGCGACATGCCGGGCGCGCGCATCTTGAGGATGACGGTCACGATATCGACGGCGACCATGAGGCCCATCGACTCGGTGACGGTGATAACCATATTCCAGAGATCCGCGCGCTTCCCGATGCCGTATTGCGGTCCGGCTAGGGGTACGTACTCGAACCATCCCGCGTCCGGCCCGGTGTTGAGGAAGAACGCGACGAACAGCGTCGCGCCGCCCAGGAGGTAGAGCCAGTACGCGCAGCAGGACATACGCGGGAACGCGGTGTTGCGCGTGCCGACCATCAACGGCACGAGGTAAAGCGCCATGCCCTGCATCGCGGGCACCGCGAAGAGGAACATCATGGCGGTGCCGTGCATCGTGAACAGCTGGTTGTACAGGTCGGGCCCGATCAGGGCTTGATCGGGAAAGGCGAGCTGCACGCGCATCACGACCGCGAGCAGTCCCGCCGCGACGAAGAAGCCAAACGCGGTGACGACGAAGCGACGGCCGAGCCGCTTGTGATCGTTCACCCGCAAAAACCCGAGCAGCGTGCGCTGGTCCTGCCACGTGCGCTCGAGCATGGCGGCGTCCGGGGAATCGAAGCAGCCGCCGTCGCGACGAACGGTGCGCGTGCGATTAGAGTCGGCCGTCATGCGGGGGAAGGGACCCTCGTCAGTGCAAAGTAGCCAGGTAGGCGTTGATGGCGTTCAGGTCCTGCCCCGAAAACGCACCGGGTGGCATGTTCACGCCCGGCTTGATCGCCTGTGGATTGACGATCCACCCCGCGCGGGTGCCCGCGCTATGGGGCAGGATACCGGCGCCGATCGTGCTACGGCTGGCCACGTGAGTGAGGTCGGGTGCCTGCCGACCGTGCGCAGGCGTGCCGGCGATGGCGTGGCACATCGCGCACGTCGAGCCAACCACGAGCTCCATGCCGCGACGCGCTTCGTCGCTTGGGGGCAGCGCCGCCGGGCGCCGTTGCCCCTCTGCCCACTGCTCGTAATCGGCGGGCTCGTCAGCAATCATGTACAAGAGCATGTTCGCATGCTGGTAGCCGCAAAACTCCGCGCATTGCCCGCGATACACGCCCGCGCGGTCGGCACGAAGCGCGAACGTCGATTCGCGACCAGGAATGAGGTCCTTCTTGCCATGCAGGCTCGGCACCCAGAAGCTGTGGATCACGTCGACGGACCGCAATGTGAGAACGACGGGTCGCCCGACGGGCACGTGCAGCTCGTTCGCGGTCGTGAAAATGCGCGACGGCTGGACGTCGTCGTAGCGCGCCTCCCACCAGAATTGATGGGCCGTCAGCTGGATGTGGACCGCGCCAGCGAGCGGCAGCCGCGCGAGCTTGCGGTCGGTAAAGAAGCTCGCGACGAGCAGGCCGAGGAGCAAGGCCGTCGACACGGCAACGCCCACCGTGACCGATCGCTCGAGGCGCAGCTCGGGCCGCTCGATGAGCGCGAGATTTGGCGCGGTTCCTTCCGTGCCCCGCGGTGCGCGCCACACCGCATATGCGAGCGCCGCCATCACCCCGACGAAGACGAGCACACAGACCGCGAGCGTGAGCCACCAAAGATCCGATATCGCGGCCGCCTGCGGTCCCGCGGGCCCGAGCACGTCGTGTGATTGGCCCGTCATGGCCACGACGACGCGCCCGACGGTGTGGACGGCTTCGGTTTCTGTGGGTCGAGCTGGGCTTCCGGCGGGTGGCCCAGTATGGCATCGTCGCGATTGGGCGCAGCATCGCTCGATCCGAGGCCCGCGAGCGATCGAACATAGGCGACGATCTGCCAGATCTGGTTCTCGGGGATGCGTCCGCCGAACCCGGGCATGCCGTTGGGCCTCCCAGCGTAGATCGTCAGGTAGATCGTCAGCGGCTCGCTGCCATAGATCCACACGTCGTCCATCAGCGCGGGGCCAGACCCGCCGCCGCCACTCGCATGGCATCCATTGCAGTTGTACCAGGTGAACAAACGCTTCCCGGTTGCGACTGCCGGCGCATTGCGTTCGTAGGACGCGCTGATCGCGTCGGCATTGGCCCGCGCGCCGATGGCCGCGCTCGGCGCGGGCGAAGTGAATTCGCGCCGCTCGCGCTCGCAGGCCGTCACCGCCAGCATGCCCGAACATATCAGGAGCGCGGCGGCGACGATCACCTCACGGCAGTGCGAAGACATACAGCGCCCCTCCCTTCGCGGTGCGCTGCTTCAAATCCGACATCACGTTCGCAAAGCCAAGCGCCGCAGTGCCGTCGCGCGTGTCCAGATCGCCCGCGACGACCGCACCGGCCCATCCACCCACGCCGGAGAGCACCGCGACGTACTGCTTGCCGTCCGGTCCTCGGTACGTGATCGGCTGGCCGACGATGCCGGAGCCAGTCTTGAATTGCCAAAGCAGCTTGCCGTTGCGCGCGTCGAGGGCTTTGAACCAGCCGTCCATGGTGCCGTAGAAGAGGAGGTCCCCCGCGGTCGCGAGGGTGCCGCTCCACACCGGAAGATCTTCCTTGATCTGCCATGCGGGCTTCGCCGCGGCGGCGTCCCATGCGGTGAGGAAGCCACGATTGCCGCCAGGTCCCGCTTTCATCTTAACAATGGCGCCCACGTACGGCGTGCCGACGATGTAGCTGGTCTGGACTGCCTCCTCGTCCTGGCACAGGTTCTGGTGCGGGATGTACACGAGCTTCGTGCGCGGCGAATACGACGACGGCTGCCAGTTCTTGCCGCCCGGCGCGGCGGGACAAATGTCGCGAATTCCCACGCCCGCGCGCAGCTTCTTATCCGCCGCGTACTTGAGGATACCGCTCGTGACATCGACACCGGTCGAGGTGGTGATGTGCACGTACGGCGTCGCCGAAATCACCTCGCCGCGCAAGCGATCCATGACATACACGTAACCATTGCGATCGGGATGCACGAGCACCTTGCGCGCCCCGCCGGGCAGCGCGAGATCGATCAATATGTTCTCGTTGACGCCGTCGTAGCCGTACTGGTCATGCGGGCTCATTTGGTAGAACCAGCGCGCTTGCCCGGTCATCGGATTGCGCGCGAAGATGCCCGCGGTGAACTTATTGGCTCCCGGACGTTGCTCGGGATTCCACGGACTGGGGCCGGCCGTCCCGTAGAACACGAGGTCGAGCTCGGGGTCGTACGAGATCCATCCCCATACGGTGCCACCGCCGATCTTCCACGCCTCGCCCGGCCACGTGCTGACGCCCAGGTCTTTGCCAGCGTCACGCGAGTAGAACGGCTTGTATTCGCCGGCGATCAGCAGGTCGCGATCGGGGCCCGTGGAGTATGCGCGCCACACCTCCTTGCCGTTCGCCGCATCGAGCGCGGTCAGCCAGCCGCGCACGCCGTATTTTGCGCCGCTGTTGCCGATCAGGACCCGCCCCTTCACCACCAACGGGGCCATCGTGCGCGTCTCGCCAGCACGGATGTCGCCGGATCGATAGCGCCACACTTCCTTGCCGATCACCGCATCGAGGGCGATGGTCTGGTTATCGAGCGTGTTGAAGAAGAGCCGGCCGTTGTCGTAGGTGAGCCCGCGGTTGACGACGTCGCAGCACGCCACTCCTTGCGCGAACGCGTCGGGCTTGGGCTCGAACTTCCAGCGTAGCGGCGTGCCCGGCCGCGACAGGTCGAGCGCGTACACCACGTTCGGATACGGCGTGATGATGTACATGGTGCCCGCGACGACGATCGGCGCGGCTTCGTGGCCATGCAGCACGCCGGTGGAGAATGTGGTGGCGAGTGTGAGCCTGGCCGCGTTGTCGGTCCTGATGTCGGCCAGCGTGCTGTAGCGTGTGCTCGCGTAGTCCTTTGCCGGCATCGGCCAGTCGCTGTCCACCGGAGTGGCGGATGCGCCGCCTGTCATTGCGGGGATGGCCGCGATCGCAAACAATCGCCGCAAACAAGGGCCGGGCAACGTGGCCATGAACATATTCTGGAGCGTCGACGTCTTGTTCGCAATATCTCAAGCGGTGTACCGGCGCCCTACGCACTGTGACCTGCGGCTCGAGTGCTAACCAGGCGGGCGACGTATGTATAAGATACACTGGCCGATGCAGCGAGGCGGTTGCCCGGCCGAGAGACATACATGACACCCGACGCGCGTGCGTGGAATAACAGCCTCGAGCGCGAGTGCTCTCGGCCGGGCCACAGCACGCGACGAGTCACGCTTATCGTGACACTGGCGCTCTGCACGTCGCTTGCGGCATGTGGAGAGAAGGGACCCGGTACCCCGGCCAGCGGCGATGCGCACCGCGGCCGGCTGCTGCTGCATCAGTACGGATGCGGGACGTGCCATACGATACCCGGTGTCGCACTCGCGCACGGCACAGTCGGTCCCCCGCTCGATGACGTGAGGCGACGCGTGTATCTCGCGGGAGTGCTGCCGAACACCCCCGGTACCATGGCCCGCTGGATCCAGCAGCCGCAGACACTGAAACCGCACGTAGCGATGCCGGACATGGGGATACCGGAGGATCACGCGCGCGATATGGTCACGTACCTCTACGGCTTGCCGTAGCGTTGGTCGCGATGCGCATATCGGGTCGCTCGCTCGCGGCGGTCGCGACGGCCTTTGCGGTGGGTGCGCTACTCGCCGGCGCCCTCGCGCTCTACACGGGCGCCTACAACGTGGCCGCGACCCAGCCACATTGGCGTCTCACGAACTGGCTGCTCCATACCGAATTACATCGATCGGTTGAGCGTCAGGCGCGCAAGATTCACGCGCCGCCGCTGGATGACGCCGCATTCATTGAACGGGGGTTCGCGCTATATCGCGGGAATTGCGTGCCATGCCACGGCGCACCCGGGATTGCACCCGACGGCTTCGCACTCGGCCTGCTGCCGCCGCCGTCAAACCTCGCGTTTACCGCACGCGAGTGGCGTCCGGCCGAGTTGTACTGGGTCGTGCGGCACGGCGTGAAGGCGACGGGCATGCCGGCGTGGGAGTATCGGCTGTCCGATCGTGACCTCTGGGCCGTCGTCGCGTTCCTGCGGCAATTGGCGAAACTCTCGCCAGCGGACTACGCCGAGCGCGTTCGCTTACAGCCGGAGGCCGTTGTGGCAGGGAAGAGCAGCCCTCAGGGGTCGGAAGGACCTGGCGACGCGGACCGCGGCAAGCTCGCGCTCAGCCAGTATGCCTGCATCACCTGTCACGTGATTCCGGGTGTGCCGGGCACGTATGCGCCGGTCGGTCCGCCACTCGGGCGAATGGCGATGCGTGCGTTCATCGCGGGCGTGTTACCGAACACGCCTGACAACATGGTCCGATGGCTTCGTGAACCGCAGAGGATCGTGCCGCACACCGCGATGCCAGCGCTCGGCGTGACCGAGCAGGACGCGCGCGACATCACCGCATATCTCGAGGCTCTGGAGTGACCGACTATTCGTCCTTGAACAGAATCGTGACCATCAGCCCGAGCGCCCCGCCCGCGGCCAGCAGAAAAAAGATGATCGCGAGGCCGGGATACCCAAAGATTCGGAACGGTGTGTCCACGCGCATGAGCAGTGCCGCGCCGAGAATGAGGGCGGCCAGCAGAAGCCCGAGGGTAATGCGGTTGGCGACCTTCTGAAATCCGGCCATTAGGCGGACCTCGTCGATCGGGTCGACCTTCACCGCGAGCTCGTTGTTCGCGACGGCATCGAGGATCTTGTTCACTCGGCCCGGCAACCGCTCTACCAGGTCCTTCATTTCCAACACGGTGCTGAAGAGATTCCCTGGCGACGCACTCTTGAGGAGCCGGCTGCGCATGATGGAGGCCGCGTGGTCGCGAATGGCTGCATTCGGATTGAACTTCGGATCGAGCTCTTGCGCGATCTGGTCAAGGTTCAAGAGGGTCTTGCCCAGCATGCTGGGTAGTCGCACATCGACCTCGCCCGCGGTGCGGCAAGCTCCAGCACGAAGCGACCCATCTGGAACATCTCGGAGCATAGTCTCTCGATGCCGTCCGACGAGATCGGAGCGCGCGTGAAGCGAAGCCTCCCGCGCGTACCGCAACGCCCGCGCGATGGTGACCTGATCCGGCACGCGCATCCAACCCTTCTTGCCGGCGCGCTTAGCGCCAAGGAAGTCTGGGTCAACCGTCTTCACCGCCTGCCACAGGCTCAGCCCGAGCGCGTCCGAGCGCAGGAGGATGTTGTAGGCGGCGTCCCAGCTCTCATGGTCAGGCGCCAGTAGCAGGCGCCGTGGTGGTGTCCCAGCTCCGACTTGTGCTGGCTGGCCACTTCCAGCTGCCGGCTCTTATCCGCGATCTCTCGGAACAGGCGCGCGTTCTGGATCGCTAGGGCCGAGCGGACCGCTAAAAACCATCGATAACCTGTATAAGAAAGCCCGTAAGCGGTTGGCGTTCGGTCTTTACGCACCGCGGTAGAGACGGAGATCGGAAGAATCGCTAATGTTTTCGCGGGTTCAACAGGCGCAGCCAACTCGAAGTTGTACAGATCGAGAGGGGTGAGGGATGGCGCTGTTGATGGCGCTGCGATAGCGCTGGCATGGCGCTGCGGTAGCGCTGGAAACTGCCGGAAAGCATCAGGGACGCTCCGGGAATGCTATGGGAAGATGGGAGATGGGGGTCGTGCCGCGGTCGAGGAGGATCGGATGCGCCGGAAGACGAAGGGCAAGCCCCGAGGCGCGAGCTTCCAGCCGGGCGCGGAGGCCAGCAGGCTCGGCCGGCTCGGGGCCCGGCGGCGCTGGGGCTACTGTGACCACTGCAATGCCTACCAGCGGCGCGCCCGCGGGCGCCGCTGGGCGAAGATGACCCACGAGCCGCACTGCCCCATCGCCATCGCGGAGGCCGCGGAGCTGGCCGAGCTCGCGGCGGAGCAGGCCCGCCAGGAGCAGGAGCGCCAGGCCACGGAGGCGCGCCGGCGGGAAGCGCGGGCGGCGGAGGCGCAGCGCCAGGCCGACGCGCGCGCCCGCCAGGAGCAGGCCGAGGCCGCGCTCGCGGTAGAGCGGGCCGAACGGGAGCGCCGCACCCACGAGCCCACGTGCCAATGCGCGCCTTGCCGCGCCCACCGGCTGGCCACGCTATGACCGCGCCCGCACCGACGTGCTGGCCCTATCCCCCGAAGCCGCATCTCTGTGGCGCCCATGCGCTGCCGCTCGACGGCGGGCGCTGTGCGCTGGGCGTGCCGGAGCCCGCGCCGGTGCCGCCAGACCCGATCGTCGAGGTCGAGCCCACGCCGGTACCAGGCCCGGGACAGCCGGGCCTGGTCGAGCCGCCGGCGGTGGAGCCCGAGACGCGGCCCTTGCTGCGACGCCAGTGCACGTTCTGCCGGCTCGTGCTCAGCGAGTACGACCTGGCGCGGCTCCAGGCTCGCCAGCGGGCCCACGAGGGCCGGCATCCCAACTGGGAGCACGAGACGCGACGTTGGCGCAAGCCGTCCTAGCGGTCACTCCTCGCTCCAGATCGCTGGAGGACATAGCCCGGCCCTCACTGGCCAAGCGGAGGCGCCGGCACAAGCTTGATGCCCAGATTCGCCAAGCGCTCGGGCTGGTGCTGCGGCGGCGGCCGACGAACTAGGCGCCGGTTCGCTCCGGTGCTAGGTGAGGCGGACTAGCTGGGTGCGCGATCTGGGCACCGCACGAGCAGGCGATCCAGACATGCCCGCCGTCCTTTCCGCCGTCCAAGTCTCCGCTGCGCTGGTGCTGAGCGACGAAGGCCACCAAGGCGTTGAGGACGTCCGGCATGGGGCGGGGAGATTACCACGGTCCCGGCCGATGGGTAACCGGCCATCAGAAGTACCCGCGTCGCCTGACCTTTATCCCCGGCCGCCCCATTAGAGGTGTAGACTCCCGGTGCCTTCTACGGGCACCTCTGGTTGACGCGCCGGGCGTCCATGCTCGCGGCTTCTGGCTCGATTCCCACCTGATTCCAGGACAGTCCACTGTCGCCCCGCATCGGGCGGAGGCTCCCGTGGAGGATACCGACGACGTTCCCGAGCAACTCTCGTCTGAGGCCTACGGCGTCATCCTCGGGCCATTGCAGGCGCATCTTGTCGACGGCATCCGGGTGGGCGACGTCGTGTTGCGCCTCTCCCGGGGGACGACCTGCAGCTACTCCATCGGCACCCTGCTGCGGGTCACGTACACGGAACACGAGGGGATCAAAGAAGCGAGTCACGTCGCGCGAGTGGAGTGGTAGACGATGAGTGATGCTAGCTGCGGCGGGTGGTGCGGGAGAAGATCGCGGATGACCGGTTGCCCCGAGATCACGTGGGTGCGGTCTCAGCAATCAATAGAACTGACGAAATATGCTGCGTGTGCTCGGAGCCAGTGTCGCCGGAAGAAGTGGTGTCTAGCTTGCCCATGAGCGCTTTGGCAGATTCGTCTTTCATGCCACATGTCTTGCCGTCTGGCGAGACGAGCGGAACCGGATGACCGCGGAACGCGTGGCCCCAGACTAGCAATGGCTTACAGCGCGAGAATCCTGGCACTGATCCAAAAGATTGAAGCCGCCGATGCGGCGCACTTCGCCATGCTGCACGAGCGTGCTAAGAAGGAAGCCGCCGCTCGCGCCAACACGCTAGAGAAGAAACGAGCTAATCTTCGCAAGGCGCGAGCAGTCCAAGCGAGCTCCGCCAAAGGGAAGCTGAGGAAGGAGCAGTGAGATGAAGAAGCCGGCCTCGCTCGTCGCTGCGATCTTCTTCTGGCTCGTCGCCCTTGCGCAGTTGCTTCGCGCCATCCTCCGAGTGAGAGTAACGGTCGGTAGTCATGACATACCGCTATGGTTCAGTGCCGTGGCCTTCGTCGTCGTCGGGGTCTTGGGGCTCTGGCTGTGGCGCGAACGCCAGGAGACTGAGTCGGCCGCCGACGACGCCGAGGACTGACGCTCGTGAGGACGAGCGTCTTCTGCACTCTGGGGTGGGCAAGAACCAGGTCCCCGAGGCAGCCCGGCCCGTAACGGGACCAGTCGGGGCTGGGTGAAGCCGCGAGCAGGAGAACCGGAAGGAGCAGCGTCCAGACCAGTCCCGCTTGGCGCCGCCCCGCGGCGGTCTGGGGATGGTCAGCATACAGGTGCTCGGTGGTCATCCGGGCTTTCTTGGAGAGCGTATGGGTCCGGGTCGTGATGGAGCCGGCGCTCCGGCTGATCCAGGGCGACGCGCACCAGTGGCCAGCGGGTACCCGACAAAACTGACAGAACCTCGATTGGGCTGTGCGCCACGGGACGGTCGGGACGAAAGTGATCGAGGTCAATCCGTGAGGCAGGGTGGGGGAAGTCGGGGGCATTCTCCGCGGCTGTGTTACGCGCGGAAGTCGACCGATGAAGGCGATAAGGCGGCCGACGCGAAGAGCGTTATGCGACAGATCGAACGGGCGCGCGCGTTCGCCACGGCGCGGGGCTGGCGCTGGGGAAAAGTAGTGGAGCGGGGAGGACCTTACGCGCCGCGCTAAACATGGGGATGCGGCCTCGACGTCCCGTCCCATCATGAAGGCTAGCGGGTAACCGACAAAACTGACAAAACCCCGGTCGGGCTGTTCCACTACCGGGGCGACTTCCAGGGCTTTCAGACGCCTCCGGAGGAACGCGGTGCGATCGCTCATGCCGGTCGCAGGCCCTGACCGCGTCGGCCCGAATCCAGCCGATATCTTCGAGACATTCGAGTGCGCCCTGCACGACTCAGGGAAGGCACCCGGATGGTCCTCGAACACCACCGCCCCGCCCAGCTTCCCCAAGCAAATAGCCGGGACGTAGCAGCCCAGAGCCAAGCCCGATGCCTTGGATTGGGCGACAGAGACGTCAATAGCCGGTATTTATGCGGCCTTGCCGCAAAAGGTCTTTCCTAGCTATCGTAGCACCATGGACACTCGAATCGCTGGGCGGATGGGGGGCCGGATCGGCGGCAAGTCGCGGTCCAAGGCGAAGCTGGCTGCCGTGAAGCGGAACCTGAAGAAGGCGCAGGCCGCGCGCCACAAGAAGGCGAAGAGGACGTGATGGTCGCCGGCTGCTACGCGCGAAAGTCGACGGACGAGAGCGACAAGGCCGCCGACGCGAAGTCGGTGGCGCGGCAAGTGCAGCGAGCCAAGGAGTACGCCGCGAAGAAGGGCTGGCGCTTCGACGACGACCTGGTGTTCACCGACGACGGCATCTCGGGCGCCGAGTTCAGAACCCGCGCCGGCCTCAACCGGCTGCTCGAGACGGTCAAGGGCACGCACAAGCTCAACGTGCTGATCGTGTCCGAGCAGAGCCGGCTCGGCCGCGACACGATCAGGACGCTGGCCCTGATCCAGGCGCTCACGGACGCCGACGTGCGGATCTTCTCCTATCTGGAGGACAAGGAAATCTCGGTGGACGA
>JBKPTT010000129.1:0-17067 GCA_046735635.1 Acidobacteriota bacterium
GGCGTCGCGGCAAACTTCGACGATCGACTCCTGGGCGCGGTACAGCGCCCAGTTCGCGGCCAGCCGTCCTCCGTCTTTCGCCGAGTCCGAGTAGCCAATCATCACTTCCTGGCTGCCGCAAATACGATCGCGGTACTCGGCAATCCCCAGCAGGTCCCGCAACGTCCCCGGCGCCGCCCCGAGATCGTCCACACGCTCGAAGAGCGGCACGATCCGCAGGCGATGCTTCGAGTGCGCCTGGAACGCTTCGACCGCAAGCACGTCGGACGGCGCCTGCGCCATCGAGATCACGTAGGCGCCCAGCGACTCGGGATGGAGCTGACCGGCAAGCCTGAACGTAGCCACGACGTCCATGACGTCGGCGTCGGCAGCGAAGTCAGGTGGCACGAGCGGCGCCGCGTTGCGAAGCGACGCGGAGAGGTATGCGCGTCGCTGCGGTTCGTCCCACTCGAGATACGAGCCTTCCCGACGCCACCGGGTGATCGCATCGAGCGCAGCCGCATGGCGCTCGGCATGCTGGCGAATGTCGAGCCGCACGAGGGTCAGGCCGAAAGCGGCGGTGCGCCGCAGCAGGTCGGTCAACCGCCCCGCAGCGATGACGTGCTGTCCGGTGTCCACGAGCGACCGGTAACACAGGTGCAACGGTTCGATTAACTCGGCGGCCGAAAGGTAAGGGGCTGAGCGGCCGGACGGAGGCACGTCCCCTTTCAACAGCTCGGCGCGGGTGAGCTCGCCGCCAAAGTGATCGCGAGTGGCGCGAAGCCGATCGCGCACTTCGCGCAGCACGGCCCGGTAGGGCTCGCGCGCGCCGTTCGCGCGGGCGCGCAGCTCCGGTATCGCGGGCGTGACCGAGAGCTCCGAGCGAAGCGCCGCGACTTCCCGTTCGTACAGGTCCGCGGCCATCCACCGTGCCACACCGCACGCGAGGTGCGTGACTCTGGGCGTCACCGTCGGGTTGCCGTCGCGATCGCCGCCCATCCACGATCCGAATCGCAGGGGGGCAGCGTCGAGGGGGAGCGGGCTGCCGGTTGCGCGCGTCAGCGATGCGTCCAGCGACCGCAAAAACCGCGGCACGGCGTCCCACAGCGTCTGCTCGAAGATCAGCAGGCCGGCGATCGCTTCGTCCACCGGAGTCGGCCGGCGCGCGCGAATCTCGTCGGTCTCCCACGCTGCCATGATCTCGCGTCGAATCGTCTCGACGATCTCCTGCCGCTCCGGCGCGGTCAGATCGTCACGGTCCTGCCGGGCCAGCGCGCCCGCGATTCTGAGGTGCTTCTGGATGAGCGTCCGGCGTGTGATGGCGGTCGGATGCGCCGTCAGCACGAGCTCCACCCGCATCGAAGTGGTCGCGGCGTGAAGCGCGTCAGGGCTGATGCCTTCCGACAGCAGCCGCGCGAAGGTCTCGTCGCACGACCCGCGCTGCGGCGCGGCATGCGGGTCCCGCAGGTACTGTCGTCGTCGCCGCACGCGATGGTGCTGCTCGGCAATATTCGCGAGCGTGAGGAAATGTGAGAACGCGCGCGCGACGGGCACCGCCGACTCAACGGGCAGTCCGCGCAGCAGATCGGCGAGCGCGTCGAGGTCGCGGTCGCTTCCCGCACGCCCGCTCTTCGACAACGCCCGGACGCGTTCGACCGTCTCGTACAGTCCCGCGGCCTCGCGCAGCCGGAGCGTCTCGCCCAGCAGCCCGCCGAGCATCCGGACGTCGTCTCGCAGCCTCTCGTGGGGGTCGCGGGGCAGAGCGGCCATTCCGGAATTCATTATCCCTTCAGTCGCTTCGGCGAAATGCTGAATGCTGATTTCTGATTGCTGATTTATTGACGATTGAGGAATGTCCATTCACAATTCAACCAATAAATCAGCAATCAGCATTCAACAATCAGCAATTCGTGGGGGCTGTATGACGGATCCTCGGGTCGACGCGTACATCGCGGCCGCTGCGCCGTTTGCGAAACCGATTCTCAAACGCATTCGCGCTGACGTCCACAAGGGTTGCCCTCGGGTCGAGGAAACGATGAAGTGGAGCTTTCCGCACTTCGATTACAAGGGGATGCTGTGCGGGATGGCGGCGTTCAAGCAGCATTGCACGTTGGGATTCTGGAAGGCGTCGCTCTTGAGGGACGCGCTCCCGGAACGATCGAAGGACGCGATGGGGCAGTTCGGGCGGATCACGTCGCTTGACGATCTGCCGCCCGAGAAGGATCTGATCGCGCTCGTTCGACAGGCGGCGCGCTTGAACGACGAGGGCGTGAAGGTGGTTCGCCGGCCGCGCGCCCCGAAGGCCATGCCGAAAGCCCCGGCGGCCTTCCTTCGCGCCTTGCGCGAGAACGGCAAGGCGAAGGGGGCCTACGACACGTTGAGCCCGAGCCATCGGCGCGAGTATCTCGAGTGGATCACGGACGCGAAAACCGACGCCACACGCGACAAGCGGATTGCCACGTCGATCGCTTGGCTCGCCGAGGGCAAATCGCGGAACTGGAAGTACGAGCGAGCGTAGCGTAGCGTACCGTTATCCGAGGAGGCCACGTGGGCAGCAGAGTCAGCGACGACGCACTCAACACGATGTTTCTCGAGGGGCGGACACACAACGTCTGGCTTGACACGCCTGTGTCGGACGACACTCTCCGCGAGCTGTACAACGTGACGAAGTGGGGTCCGACGAGCGCGAACTCCGAACCCGCGCGGTTCGTTTTCCTGCGAACGCGCGAGGCGAAAGAACGCCTGCGGCCGGCGCTCGCTCCGATGAACGTCAACAAGGTGATGACCGCGCCTGTAAGTGTGATCGTCGCGTATGACCTGAAGTTCTACGATCGATTGCCGACGCTCTTCCCGCACAATCCCGGCATGAAGAAGCTGTTCGAAGCTGCGCCTGAAGTCGTCGAAGCGACGGCGCGTCGAAACTCGAGCCTGCAAGGCGCCTATTTGATGCTGGCGGCCCGCGCCCTCGGCCTCGATTGCGGGCCGCTCTCTGGGTTCGACAACGCAAAGGTCGACGAGGAATTCTTCGCGGCCGGCAAGCCCTGCGCGGGATGCGAGCAGGAGTTCTTCGCGGAAGCGCACGTCAAGTCGAACTTCATCTGCAACCTGGGGTACGGCGATCGCTCGACGCTGCATCCGCGGCTGCCCCGCCTCGATTTCGACGAAGCGTGCCTCCTTCTCTGAATGCCACGTCTTCACCGCAGCCTCTACGTTCAGGTTCTCGCGGCCATCTTGCTCGGCGTCATCTTCGGCATCGTCGCGCCGGAACGTGCCGCGGCGATGAGGCCGCTGGGCGACGGATTCATCAAGCTGATCAAGATGCTCATCGGCCCGATCGTCTTCGCGACGATCACGGTCGGCATCGCGCGCATGGGCGCCATGAGAGATGTGGGCCGGATTGGCATCCGGACTCTCGTCTACTTCGAGGTTGTCTCGACGCTGGCGCTCGTCATCGGCCTGGTCGTCGTGAACATCCTGAAGCCGGGCGTCGGCCTCCATGTCCCGGCCGGCGCCGCGCCCCCCGCAACTGGAGCCGCGGGCGCGCCGGTGACCACGGTTCAATTTCTGCTCAACATCATCCCGTCGACCATGCTCGAGGGATTCGTCCGGGGCGACATTCTGCAGGTGCTGCTCGTCTCGCTGCTGTTCGGAATTGCCCTGCTCCTCCAGGGAGAGCGCGCCGGCTCGATGGTGCTATGGATCGAGCAGCTCTCGCATGCGCTCTTTGTCATCGTCGGCATCGTCATGCGGCTCGCGCCGATCGGCGCGTTCGGAGCGATGGCGTTTACGGTCGGCCGCTACGGCGTCGCGAGCCTCCTCTCGCTGGGGAAGCTGATGGCCAGTGTGTACATCACCTGCTTCCTTTTCGTCCTGATCGTGCTTGGATCGATACTCCGTCTCGCCGGCCTGAAGTTGTTCCGGTTCCTGCGCTACATCGCCGAGGAAATTCTGATCGTTCTCGGCACATCCTCGTCCGAGTCGGCGCTGCCGCGGCTGATGCTGAAGCTCGAGCAGCTGGGGTGCAGCAAGCCGGTTGTGGGTCTCGTCGTTCCGACAGGCTATTCATTCAACCTCGACGGCACCGCGATCTACATGACGATGGCGGCCGTGTTCGTTGCGCAGGTGAGCGGCGTGCACCTGACTTTGAAAGAGCAGCTGTCGATTCTCGCGATCCTGCTGCTGACGTCGAAGGGCGCGGCGGGCGTGACCGGCAGCGGCTTCATCACGCTCGCGGCGACGCTCGCGGCGGTCCCGGCGGTGCCGTCCGCCGGCCTGGCGCTGCTCGTCGGCGTCGATCGATTCATGTCAGAAGTGCGCGCGATCACCAACCTCATTGGAAACGCGGTCGCGACCGTCGTCATCGCCCGGTGGGACGGCGCACTGGACCTCGCGCACGCACGACGCGTGCTTGAGGAGAACGAGATTCCCGCTTCAGTCGCACGGATCTCGCGCGGAGAGCGCTGAGGGATCTTGCGCGGAGCACGCACAGTTCGCGGAGGCCGCAAATGCTGCGAGCGGGGTGCAGCGCAAAGATGAATGCCGCAAGCACTGCTCCTCCGACGGTCAGGGCGAATAAGCGAGGGTCGTTGCAGTCAGGATGGAGAAGAAGAGGAGCGGGCGAACGCCCGGCCTCCAGCGCGCTGCTGGAAACCGGACGCCTTGGTGTTTCACTGGAACAACTGCGGTGTGAACTCGACGAGGTAATCGCGCCAGTTGAGCCACGTGTGGCCGCCGGGGCTTTCCTTGAACACGGGCGTGAACCCGTGGTTCGTGAAGAGCTCCACGGTCGATTTCGTGGTCGGCATGAGGCCGTCCTCTTTACCGGTACTGAACCAGAACAGCTTGAGGCCTTTCTTCATCGTGGCGTTGTCGAGCATCGCCGCGTTCTGTTGCGCCCAGGCGCCGCCGAACGGCGCGGCTCCCGTGGGCGTTGTACCTGGTGCAGTCGTCGGACCTGTTGCAGCAGGTGCGACAGGCGCTGGACGCGAGCCGAGCAGCCCCGAACTGTAGACGCCGATGTAGGCGAACTTGTCCAGATTTGGAATGCCGATGTTCAGCGTCTGGCTGCCGCCCATCGACAGGCCGGCAATCGCGCGGTGCGCGCGGTCCGGGATCACGCGGTAATGCTTCTCGACGTACGGCAGGATGTCGGTCACGAAATCCGCCGTGAATTCATCGCGCGGCGGGGTCGCGCCTGCCGGTACGGCACCGCGTCCCACCGGCGTGGTAGTCGTGTGGCCGGCGGGCATGACCACGATCATCGGCTTCGCCTTGCCCGTGGCGATGAGGTTGTCGAGGATGAAATTCGCGCGCCCGACCGACGTCCAGGAGTCGTCGCAGTCGCCGGCGCCGTGCAGCAGGTAGAACACCGGGTACTTCGTCGTGCTCGTCTCGTACCCCGGCGGCGTATAGATGTGCATCCGTCGCGTGCGGCCGAGCGCCGTCGACTGGTAATAGACGGATGAAACCGCGCCGTGCGGCACGTTCTTCACGTCGAATACGTCCGAACCAGGCACCGCGACGACGCTCCACGTGGTCGTATTGGACTCGCTGATCGCGGTGTTGCGCGGGTCGATCACCCCGACGCCGTTGACGACGTAGACGTAGCGGTACGCGCCGGGCTCGAGCGCGCCAGTCGTCAATTCCCAGACGCCGTTCTCCTTTTTCGTGAACTGCGCGTTTTCACGCGCGGGCGCCGGGATGTCGCCCGCGCGAAGCGCGACGGTCGATGCCTCGGGTGCGTACAGCCGGAACGTGACGCGGCGATCGGCGGACACTTCCGGCGACGTGAACAGCGGCGCCTGCGGCCCTTGCCCGCGGCCACCTGGCGCAGGCGCAGCCGGCGTTGGCGCTTGATCGTCGAGCGGTTTGATTCGAATGTTCTTGTAGTAGACGGTGCTGCCCGGATCGTGGCCCTGGAGCGCGATCGTCCCCGGGCCGGCGATGGCTCGCCCCGCGCCCTCTCGGCCGCCGTTCCAGTCCGCGGGCTGCGTCCAGTCCACCGTCTGCTTGTCGTTCACGAACACCTTGATGTTGTTTCCCCGCACGATGATGTGTTCGGTGAACCACTCGTCGTCTTTGGGAATCGCCTCGGTGACGTCCTGCACGTGGTACAGACTGCCCGTCTTCACCGGATCCCGCGCGTACGTGTTGTTCACCTGGATCTCGAAACCCTTCGATGGAAAGCGCCCGGACGCCCGCTCGTTGCCGCCAACCTCCTCGAATTCCGTGAGGACGTAGACGCCGCCGTTCGAGTTGTTCTTGGCCATGACGTCGACCTTCAACTCGAAGTTGCGGAACGCGTGGTTGCGGAACGGGCCCGTGTAGAAAGCGTGCGCGACAGGCCCGTTGGCGACGAGCGCACCTTCCACAATCTTGAACGTCGCGACGTTCCCGCTGATTTGCCAGCCGGTGAGATCCTTGCCGTTGAAAAGCTCGGTCCACCCGGGCTCGAGCGCGCCCTGCTGCCGGGGTTCGGCTGCCAACCCCTGCTGCAGCGCGGCAGCGAGCACGAACAACGGAAGAGACATCCTGGTTTTCATAGTGGCCGTGAGTGTAGCACCGGCCGCCTGTAATAGACTCCCGCACCGGAGGATCGTGATGGTTCGTCGGTTCACGGCGGCGGCACTCGCGGCTGTCGCCACCCTCGGTCTGGCCGTGCACTCGCGGCCGCTGGCGCAGTCGGCGGTCCGGACGCCGGACAGCTTCTTCGGCATCCGGATCGGCGCCGACGGTGAGCTCGCGCGTTACCCGACAATCGTCGAATACCTGCAATACCTGTCGAAGGCCAGCCCGCGCGTGCAGTTCGAGGAGCTCGGCAAGACGACAATGGGTAACCCGTACGTGCTCGCGACGATCAGCGCCCCCGAGAACCTGGCGAAGCTGCCGCGGCTGATCGAAATCAACCGGCGTCTTGCGGATCCTCGCGGCCTTTCAGAATCCGAAGCGGCACGCCTCGCCGACGAAGGCCGCGCGTTCTATTTCGTCTACGGCACAATCCATTCGACCGAGGTGGGGAACACGCAGTCGCTGATCGAGATTGCGCACAGGCTCGCGACCGACAGCGGCGCGGACGTGAAAGAGATCCTCGACAACGTCGTCGTGCTGCTGGTGCCGTCACAGAATCCCGACGGCCAGGTGCTCGTCGTCGATCACTGGTACAAAACGAAGGGAACGCCGTTCGCGCGCGTGTACCCGGATCTGTACCACAAGTACACCGGCCACGATGACAACCGCGACTGGTTCATGTTCACGCAGAAGGAAACGAGGCTCGCGCTCGAAATTCAGAACAAATACAAGCCCGTGATCACGCACGACATGCATCAGAAGGGTGGAGGCGCGCGGATTTTCGTGCCGCCGTACGACGATCCGTACGATCCCAACATCCACCCGATTCTGGCGCAGGAGATGACGACGGTGGGCCAGGCCATGGCGACCGCGCTCATCGCGAAGAAGCAGACCGGCGTCGAGTCGCTCTCGACATATGATCTCTGGGCGCCCGCCAGGCAGTACATGGTCTACCACGGCCAGCCGCGGATTCTCACCGAGATCGCCAGCGTCAACCTCGCCGATCCAATCGTCGATTCGGCACCGATCGGTCCGCAGGAAGCTCGCTGGAATTTCCCGATGCCGTATCGCGGCACCGAATGGCATCTGCGCCAGATTGTCGACTATGGAAACACCGTTGCCTTCGCGGGCATGTCTCACGTCGCGAAGTACCGCCGCGCCTTCCTCGAGAACTTTTATAAAGTGCATGCCGACTGGGTGAACCGAACCGCTGCGCCCTATGCGTTCGTCATTCCCGACGCCCAGCGCGACGTCTACGAAGCGGGCGAGCTCGTCGACCTCTTGCGCATGGGCGACGTCGAGGTCCACAAGGCGCGATCCGCATTCACTGCGGGCGGAAAGCAGTATGCCGCCGGATCGTGGGTCATCAAGCTCGCACAACCCAACGGAGCGTTTGCCAAGACGATGCTGGAGCGGCAGCGCTATCCGGACCTGCGGTTGTATTCTGGCGGCCCGCCCAAACCGCCCTACGACGTGACGGGACACACGCTCGGGCTGCTCATGGGCGTCGACGTGGATCAGGTCGAGCAGAGGTTCGACGCCGATCTCGTCGACGTGACGAAAGCGGAGCTTCGCCTTTCGTCGCTGCCAGCGAAGCCGCGCTGGGCGTATCTGCTGCAGCCGGAATCGAACGCGGCGTTCATCGCGATCGCGAAGCTTCAGGCGGCGAAGGTTCCGGTGTTTCGCGCCGCAACGAGCTTTGTGTCGGCCGCCGATCAGTACGCGGCGGGCACGTGGATCGTGCCGCCGACCGACGACGCGGTCCGGATCCTGAGCTCTCCCGAGATCTCCGGGTCTGGGCTTCGTATCGAGGCCGCGTCAGCGCCGGTCGATGTCGAAGGGTACAGGTTGAAACCGGAGACGCGCATCGGACTGTGGCGAGTGGCGAACAACATGCCGGGCGGCTGGATGAAATGGCTGTTCGAGCAGTACGGGTTCAACCATCGCGTCGTTGCCTCGACGGATTTCGGAGGCGATCTATCGACGCTCTACGACACGATCGTGCTTCCCGACGGAACGACGCGCACCGGCATCGTGCGCGGTCTGGACCCGCAGCGGAACGACAAGGAGTGGACGTGGGCGTACGGGGTCGGCGACGCGGGATGGAAAAAGCTCGCCGCGTGGGTACGCGGCGGAGGCACGCTCGTCGCAATCGGATCCGCCGTCGAAACCGCGCGCGACCTTCTCGATTTGCCGGTCGAGAAAGTCCTGCCGGAACCGTCGTCGGGTGGACGCCGGGGCAGCGGCGACTCGGCGACCCTGCGCTTCTACTGTCCGGGATCGCTGCTGCAGAACGAGTTCAACACGGCGCATCCGGTCGCGTTCGGGATGCCGGCTGCATGGCCGGTCTTTTTCGAATCGGATCAGGCCTACCGCCTGCGTCCGGGGTTCGACATCCAAAGCGAAGTTGTCTCGCGCTATCCCGCGAAGGGTCCGATCCTGCAGAGCGGCTGGCTGCTCGGCGAGGATCTCCTGCGCGATCAGGCCAACGTGGTCGCGTTCCGCGTCGGCCGCGGCTACGTCGTCACGCTGGGCAGCCAGGTGGACTTCCGCGCGCAACCCCGAGCCACGTTCAAACTCCTCTTCAACGCCATGTTCCACGGTCCTTCGACGCACGTAACGGCCGCGGAGCTCGCCGCATTGAAGTGAAGGCGACTAGTCTACGCCGCCATCAGCCCGTCCGCAGATAACGAACGAGGAGCTTGACGAGCTCCCCGGAAATCCGGCCGGAAGCAAGATCCGCAGGCCGCTCGACTGTTGCGCGATGGACGATGGCGCCCGACGCCGTGGAGATCATCCATAAGGTGAGATCCATCTCGGCGGCATTTATCCCCGCGCCTTCCAGAAAGCGGCGCATCTCGTCGAAAAGCGGCGCATCACGCGCCGACACGTCGTCATAGCCGATCGGCGGCATCTCCTCGGTGAAAACACGGTGGAGTGTCGGTGCCACGGCGTGTGCTGCCAGGCCCATCGAGACGAGGGCCTGGATCGTCGATTCGAGTCCTTTCCCTCGATGCTCGACAAGCGCCTGCCGAAGGGCCGCGCGCTGCTCGTCCCCATGTCGCCGGCGCAACTCGGCGACGATCGCGTCCTTCCCGGGAAAGTACTGGTAGAGCGAGGCGATGTTCACGCCGGCGCGTTCTGCGATCCGATTGGTCGTCAGTTTCGCGTATCCCTGACGGACCAGAATGTCAGCCGTCGCCTCCAGCAGCGCGTCGACGGTTGCGCGCGACCGATCCTGACGCGGCGTTTTTCTTGGCGAAAGTCTGCGCTTCGGCACGGCGCCTCCATGCGAAACAGATGCAAGCTGACAAAAATAAGTAATAGCTTACATTACTTGCATGAATGCCAGTCCGATCACCCGCCTTGCCGCTCGCGCGCTGCGCGCCGGCGGTCCGGATGTCCTCGACGTCAGCGCGGAAGATGTCCCGCCGCCGGCCGAAGGCCAAGCGCTCATCCGCGTCGAGGCGGCCGGCCTCAACCATGTGGACACCCTCGCGCGCTCGGGCACGTACTCGATTCGTCTGTCGTTTCCGTATGCGGTCGGCATCGAGGGCGCGGGTACGGTCGTGGCTGTGGGTTCAGGCGTCTCGATCGGCGTGGGCGCTCGCGTGTGTTGGACCGCCGTATTCGGATCCTGCGCGACCTATGCGATCGCGCCCGCACACCTTCTCGCGCTCTTGCCCGACGATCTCAGTTTCGAGGCCGGCGCAAGTCTCGCTCACGCAGGCGTCGCGGCCGGCGGTCTCGTCCGTCATTGTCCGTTAACACAAGGGTCGCGAGCGGTCGTGTGGGGCGCCGCCGGTGCGGTCGGCCGACTGCTGGTGGCTCTGCTGGCAGACGCCGGCATATCAGTTATTGGAATCGCCACCGGATCCCGCGTCGAAGCCGTCAGGCGTGTGGGAGCCGAATACGCGATCGATCGCTCCCGGGAGGATGTTGCCCAAGCCGTTCGCGATATCACCAGGGCGCAGGGCGCGGCCGCGGTGTTCGATCCGATTGGGGCCGAGACCTACGAGACGAGCCTGAAGCTGCTGGCGCCGCGCGGATACCTCGTCAACTACGGCCAGTTATGCGGCAAGCTTCCAACGATTCATCTGGAGACGCTGATGGAATCCGGTTCGGTGTTCGTGACGAAGTTCGGCCCGCGGGCTGGGCTCATGGCGCCGCACCGTATCGCCTCATTCATTTCTGAAGCGCTGTCGCTCGCATTGACGCGGCCAGTCGCCAGTGATATCGCGGCGCGCTGTCCGTTGGATCGTGTGGGGGATGCGTACCGGACGCTGGAACGCAGTCCCGGGGGCAAAGTGCTCGTGCTGCCTCACATCGACAATCAATCGTCGCGTTGGCGCTCGGCGGACCCGAGAGGTTGACTCGCTGAACCGGCGGTGTGCTCGTCTCCTCGTCGCAGACGACGACGTGTGTGGACACCCTCGCGCGCTCGGGCTCGTACTCGATTCGTCTATCTTGTCCGTATGCAGTCGGCATCGAGGGCGCGGGCACGGCGCGGATCGATCCATCTCGGGCAGCTGCTGCAACGCACCGACGACCGCTCGCAGCTCGCTCCGATCGCCGCTCTCGGTTTCCGGATTCGGGGCGATCTCGAATCAGTCGCGTTTGGGCTCATTGATTGCCGAATTCGGCGAATCGCGATTCGAGATTCATCGATTTCGAGATCAGGGATTCCCGATCAGGGATTAGGGATTGGATTTCTGCCTTCCAGCAGGAACTCTTTGGGCGGCTCTACCCCAAGAAGGTTCTTCACGAAATAATCCCATCGCCTTCGGGTCATGTAGTTGCTCGCGGTGCCGTAGCCGTGGCCGGCATTTGGAATCATCAGCAGGTCGAAGTCCTTGTTGGCCTTGATGAGCGCATCGACGACGAGCAGCGTGTTGTTCGGGGGGACGTTCGAGTCCATCGTGCCATGCGCGAGCAGGAGCTTGCCCTTCAGGTTCTTTGCCACGTTCTCGTTCGCCTGCTTGTCGTACGCCGCGGCGAGCGCTTCGTCTTTTTCGAGGAGGCCGATCCATTTCTCGGCCCAGTCGTCCTCGTATACGCGATTGTCGTGGTTGCCGGATTCGGAGATGCCGACCTTGAAGAAATCCGGGTAATGGAACATGGCGCCGGCCGCCGCGTAGCCACCGCCTGAGTGTCCGTAGATGCCGACGCGCGTCAGGTCGATGAACGGATACTTCGCGGCGAGTTGCGTCATCCCGGCGACCTGGTCCGGCAGCGTGTTGTCCGCCATGTTGCCGTAGTACGCCTCATGGAATTTCTTCGATCGCCAGGGCGTACCCATGCCGTCGATCTCGACGACGACGAACCCGAGCTCCGCGAGCGCCTGCGCATCGCCGCGTGCGGGCGAGAAGGTTCGCCCTCCCACACTGCCCGTCTGCGGCCCTGGATAGATGTGATTGATGATCGGGTACTTGCGCCCGGGCACCAGCTTCGTCGGTTCGTACATGAGGCCATAGAGATCCGTCGCGCCGTCGCGGGCCTTCACGACGATTGGGATCGGCGGCTTCCAGCCGGTTGCGAGCAGCTTCGAGATGTCGGCTTTCTCGAGCTGCGCAATCAGTCTTCCGCTCGCATCGCGAAGGACCGCCACAGGCGGCACGTTCGGCGTCGAGTAACTGTCGACGAAATATTTCCCCGAGTCGGACATGAAGATTTCGTGCGTGGCATCTTCCGGCGTGAGCAGCTCCGGTGTGCCGCCGTCCATCCCGACACGGTAGAAATGAGTGAAGTACGGATCGCGTCCCTTCTCGCGGCCGACCGCCTGGAAGAAGATCACGCGCGCCTTTTCGTCCACGCGCACGACCTGCGTCACGTTTCCCTCGCCGCTCGTGATCGCACGCTTCAACTGCCCCGTCTGCGAGTCGTAGAGGTACAGGTGGCCCCAGTTCTCCCGCTCCGAGAACCAGATCACTTCATTCGACGCCGGCAGGTACCGCCAGTTCACGCGGCCGTTTCCGGACTCGAAAAAGGTCGACACTTTCTCCTGCAGCACGTCGCGCACGCTGCCGGTCGCCGGATCCGCTACCCGCAGCGTCGTGACCTTGTGATCCCGCGACGTGGACGCGAACGCCACCGACGACGAGTCGGGCGCCCACTGCACGTCGGCCCACTCGGTGCCGCGGCAGGCGAGGTTGTCGCAGAGCGTGCTCCGGTGCTGGTCGGGTTCCATCTTGAGACGAACGACCTTGCGTGCGTCCACGTCGACGACCACGCGTTCGATCATCGATACGACGTCGTCTCCCGGCAGCGGGTACTTCCAGGCCTCGAGCTTTGGATGGCCTGCCGCGGTGCTCACCAGATACATTTCACCGACGCGCCGCTGATCCTGCTGGAACGTGGCGATCTTTTTCGAATCGGGCGACCAGATCAGGATCGGACGGTCGCTGCGCGCCCAGCCAGCGTTGTCGGTCGCGTAGCCAAAGTCCGTGACGCCATCGGTCGTCAGCTGTGTCTCTTTGCCGCCTTCCCGAACCCACAGATTCCAGTCGCGAATGAACACGGCGCGCTTGCCGTCCGGAGAGGCGACGGTGGTCGACGTGGCAGCTGCAACGCCGCCCCCGCGCCCTCCGCGTCCCGTGGCGGCGGATACCGCACATGCCGGCAGGGTGCACGGTTGCTTTGTGCCGCTTGCCGCATCGACGAGCACGGCCTCTCCACCGGCGGCCGTGGTCACGCGATACCAGAATCGATCGCCATCTATCCACGTCGGACGCACGCCCGAGCGATGCACGAGCGGTGTTGTGTTCCACGTCATGAACTTCTCGGCGCGGGCATAGTCGGCCGCCGTCATGGCCGCGTCTCGGCGGACGCCCTGCTGGGCAAAGATCGGGAGGACAAGCGCCGGCGCGACGATCAGCGCGGCGGCGAGCACTCGGTGGAATCGTCCAGGATTCATGGTCGGAACGTTACCATGAGCTAGACTCGCCGCACGATGGACGTCGTCGTCCCGCTCCATTCGCGCCGGCTTCGGCGTGCGTTGATTCTGCAGAAGTTGAACCACGCAGTTCCGACCGTCGGGCTCGTCTTCTCCGGCGTTCAGGCGCTTCAGCATGGCGCACGCTCGCACTCACCGAGATTGTGACCAGCGTCGCCGGCAAGCCTTTCATGGCCTTTCGAGCCACGTGGAAGGACATCGCGGGCGTGACCGTCGGCGACGCGTCCGCCGAGATTCGGACGCGGGTGGGGCGGATCCGCCGCGTCGATCTGCTCGATCTGGAGAATGCGGCTGAGGTGCGGGCCGCGCTCTACGAAGCGCAACGCCGCGCGCGGGCCGCCGCCGTCCCGAGTTCTTGCTAAAATCGGAGAACTTCCCCCGCTCGAGGGTCCCATGCGCATCGCTGTTCCTGTCGCTGTGTCGCTTCTGACCGCCGCACTCGCCGCGAAGCAGGCGCCAGCGCCGCAAACGTTTCGCACTGAATCGCGCTCCGTTGCCGTCTATGTGACCGTGTCCGACACGACGGGCAATCTCGTGCCCAATCTCAGCCAGGAGGATTTCGAGGTCTACGACAACGGGAAGAAGCAGCCGATCACGTTGTTCGACGCAGGCGTCCAGCCGATCACGGTCGTGATGATGCTCGACCGCAGCGGCAGCATGATGCAGAACTTCCGGCTCGTCCGGAATGCCGCCGAGCAGTTCGTCGGCCTGCTGCTGCCAGGCGACAAGGCGCGGATCGGCAGTTTCGCGAATCGCATTCAGGTCGATCCCCGTGAATTCACGAGCAGCCAGCGCGATCTCATCGAGATCCTTCGAAACGATCTGCAGGAGCCGGGGCCGACGCCGCTCTGGAACGCGGTCAACGTCGGGATTACGTCGCTGCTGCACCAGGATGGCCGCCGCGTGGTCCTCGTGTTCACCGACGGCATCGATCACCCGATGGGCGGCAACAACATCAGCTTCCATGATGTCGTGAAGAATGCCGAGGAGGAGGACGTCATGGTGTTTGCCATCGGGCTTGCGGGTCGTCCGTTCGGGGGCGGAGGCCGCGGGCGGGGTCTGGCGTCTCCCGGCGGTCTGAACACGTTCGGGATGCAGCGCGACGACGAGCCGGCGATCGACAAAGGGCTGCCGAGGATTGCCTCCATGACAGGCGGCGGCTACTACGAGCTGAAATCGGCTTACAACCTCGGACTGACGTTCAAGCAGATCGCCGACGAGCTCCACAAGCAGTACGCGCTGGCGTTCACTCCCGAGAAGCTCGATGGGAAAACGCACAAGCTCGACGTGAGAATCAAGCGCGCCGATCTCGTCGCCCGCGCGCGGAAGACGTACGTCGCCCGAAAGGACTAGACCGTTTCATGTGCCGGAACATCAAGCCGCTGTTCAATTTCGAGCCGCCCGCGAGCGACGACGAGGTGCGCGCATCGGCGCTGCAGTTCGTCCGCAAGGTGAGCGGGTTCACCAAGCCATCGAAGGCCAACGAGGACGCGTTCCTTGCGGCCGTGGAGGACGTAACGGCCGCGGCGCGCCGTCTGATTGATTCGCTCGTGACGACCGCACCGCCCAAGGATCGCGAGGAGTACGCCGCGAGGATGCGCGCGCGCTCCGCGGAGCGTTACGCGCGTTAATCACTCGACGCGGAGCGCCTGCACCGGCTGAATCCGCGTGGCCCCGCGCGCCGGAACGTAACTCGCGAGGAGCGCGACGGCGGCGAGGACGGCCGCCGCGGCGCCGAGCGTAATCGGATCGGTCGGCTTCAGACCGAAAAGAAGCGTGGCGGCGAGCGGACCGCTCATCGCCGCCAGCAACACCCCGGCGGAGAGTCCCGCTGCGACCAGCGTCCCGGCCTCTCGCAGGATCAGCGACATCACCGCGCGATGGCTCGCGCCGAGCGCCATCCGGATACCAATCTCGTTCGTCCGCCGCGCGACGGAGTACGCGACGACGCCGTACAGGCCGACGATCGTCAGCACCGCCGCGAGCCCGCCGAAAAATCCCGACAGGGTGGCCGTGAGTCGTTCGCGCAGCAGCGTGTCGGCAATCTGCGTGTCCATGATGGTGTAGTCGACCGCGATGCGCGGATTCATCTCGGCGAGCCTGGCCGTGACTTCATGCGTGATCGTCTCGGCCGGCAGCGACGTTCGCACGACGAGCTGCGCGTACGCTCCGCCTGCGCTGACCTGCGCGTCGGCCAGAAAGGCCCCGGGCATGATCTGCTCGCGAAGCGCCATGTACTTCGCGTCCTTCACGTATCCGACGATGTGGAAGTCGCGCTCCGGAGTGCTGGGCGTGGACTCGACCGTGAAGTGATGACCGACGGGGTTCTGCCCATCGAACAGCTGGCGTGCGAACGTTTCGTTGACGATCGCGGCGAGCGGCGCCTGCGGAGTATCGATGGTGTTGTCGAAGTCGCGCCCCGCCAGCAGCGGCGCGCCGAGCGTCGAGAAATACCCGGGTGTCACGCTGTTGAACGCGACGTCGGCCTTTCGCCGCGACGCCCCTTCGCCAACCCACACGTCGTTTCCCCAGCCGTCTCCACTGAGCGGAACGATGGCGGTGTGCGCCACCGAGCCGACGCCGGGCAGCGTTCGAACGGCCTCAACGATGTCGAGGCGGGCCTGGCTGCGCGCGTCGACCGGCAGCTGCAGCGGACGCAGATCGACGCGCGCAATCAGCACGCCGTCGCTGCGGAAGCCTGGGTCGAGCGTGAGCAGGTTGCGGAGCGTTCGGGCGAAGAGCAGCGCGGCGGCGAGCAGAACGAGCGAGAGCGCGACCTGCGACACGACGAGCGCCCGGCGGAATCCCGCGCGCTCGCGGCTGCCCGACGCCGTCCGTCCCGTGCTTCGCAGGACCGCGTCGACACTGACGCGCGTCGCCCTGAGCGCCGGCGCCACGCCGAAAAGAATGCACGTCAGCATCGCGAGCAGCGCCGCGAACCCGAGCACGCGCCAGTTGACGCCCATGTCGAGCACGAGCGTCTGGTCCGACGATTTGATGAACGAGACGAGCATCGAGCTGAGCGTCGTCGCCACGAACACGCCGCACGCGGCGCCGAGTGCCGCTAACAGCAGGCTTTCGGTCAACAGCTGACGCACGACGCGCCCGCGAGATGCGCCGACGCCGAGGCGAACGGCGAATTCGCGCTGGCGCGCGCTCGCGCGCGCGAGCAGCAGGTTCGCCAGGTTGGCGCAGGCGATGAGGAGCACGATGGCCGCGATGCCCAGAAGCAGCCACAACGCCGTCGAGTATTCTTCGCGAACCCACGAGATGCCCGCGCCCGCCTCGAACGCGCCGAGCTGCAGCTTGAGATACGCAGGCACGCTCACGGTCGGATAATTCGCCGGCAGCGTCGTCTGAAAGAGGTCCGGCGAGACGGCCTTCAGCTGGGCCGTCGACGTCGCCAGCGTCCAACCCGGCTTCAGCCGCCCGACGACCATCAGCCACCAGTCGGTGCCGGACTCGAGCCGTCCTTTGCCGCCGTGCATGACGGGCTCGGCGCAGATCGGCAGCGCGACGTCGAACGACCGGCCGACCTCCAGGCCGAAGAACCCCTGTCTCTTATACAC
>JBKPTT010000130.1:0-4481 GCA_046735635.1 Acidobacteriota bacterium
TCTGGGGATGCGCATGGTCCTGCTGGAAGGCCCGATCCACGTCAGCGGACCACCGGAAGCGATGCCGCTCGGATGGCGCGTGCCCCCGCCCCCTCCGCCGCCGCCCGGCATGACTGAAATACCGCCTCTTGATTTCTTTCCGACACTCTCGTGCGAAGTTGATCCGGCGTTCTTCCGGACCATGCGTATCCCTCTAATCAAGGGACGCGACTTCACTCCGTTTGATTCCGCCGCGTCGCCGCCGGTGGTCATCATCAACCAGGCTATGGCTGCCCGATATTGGGGCGACGCCGATCCCGTGGGGCGTCGGATGAGACTCGGGCCGTTATTTCCGTGGAAGACAATCGTCGGAGTTGTCGGGAACATCCGACGCTTTGCGCGAGACGATGAGATCCGCTCCGAGTATTACGAGCCATTCGCACAGGCTGGCGATCAGCGGCGCTTCTTCGCTCGGCTCGGCGCCGACCTCGAGAGACGGGGTTTGATTGTGCGAGAGGCTCCGACGAGCCCGGCGATGGTGGTCGTGCGCAGCCAGCTCAACCGGCGCGCGATCGCGAATGCAGTCGCTCCGCTGGTCCGTACGATCGACCCCGCACTGCCCATCGTTCAGGTCTCGAGCTTGCGCGAGGCGCTCGATAATGCGATCGCCGACCGCCGGTTCATCTTGAGTCATGTCGTCGGCTTTGCGGTGCTCGCGCTGTTACTGGCCACCGTGGGGGTGTATGCCGTCACGTCACATGTCGTGCGACGCCGGGGACACGAACTGGGCATCCGCGCGGCTCTCGGCGCGCGAGGCGCTCATCTGGTCTGGCTCGCCATGCGAGAGGGAGTGGTCGTCGCCGTCGTAGGCGCGTTCATCGGTGGTCTTCTGTCGATTGCGCTGACGCCTCAACTGCGCGCGTTCCTGTACGAGGTCAATCCGTGGGACTGGAGCACGCTGTCATTAGTCGCGCTCCTGTTGGTTCCTACCGTGATCTGCGCGTCGTACTTCCCGGCGCGGCGAGCCGCACGGGTCGATCCCTTGACGGCGCTGAAGTCCATTTGACGTCGGTTCGGCCGACCAATCGCTAGAAACTCATGCTGAAAGTGCTGAACGGCCGAATTCTGATTGCTGATTGAAACAAACGACGTCGAACGCGAAGGGTTCGCGAGTTCACTCCGGAAGCGCCCAGGCGTACAGGACTCCGTCGACCGGAGTGAGAACGAACTGGCGACCGCCGAGCTCGTACGACATCGGACTGCCGGTCAGGTTGCCTCCCGGGTTCACGTGCCACAGCACTTTCCCGGAAGCCGCATCCAATGCGACGAGGTGTCCCGATTCGTTCGTGAATACCAGGCCACCCGCTGTGGATAAGATCCCGTTGCCGCCAGTGCCCGTGCGACTCCAGCGGACCTTACCGGTTCGATAGTCGAGCGCGAGCAGCATGCTCTCGCTCCAGAGGCTGGTCGCACCGCCGCCTTGGTGATCCTCCACTTTGCCGGTCTCTTCGTTCGGCATCAGGTACGCAATGCTGAATCCATGACTGGCGTTGACGTAAAAAAGCCCGGTATCTGGACTGAAGGCCGGCGTCCACCAGTTGGTAGTTGTTCCCTCGAAGAACGCCCCGTCTACCGTCGGCTCGACGTCGTGTTTGGGGATCGGTTGCCCGCGCTCGTCCACGCCTGCGGACCAGTTTTGCCGGCCGTAGGGGAGAGTCACGAGACTTTCCCCGGTCGCGCGGTCGAGGAGGAAGTAATAGCCGCTGCGGCTTGCGATCGCCAGGAGCTTACGCGGTCGTCCTTGATAGTCGCCGTCGATCAGGATCGGTGTCTGGTTCGCGTCGCGATCCTGGGTATCGTGCGGTGACGTCTGGATGTACCACTTCATTTTTCCCGTATCAACGTCGAGCGCCACGAGCGAGCACGTGAACAGGTTCGCGCCAGGGCGGACATTCCCCGCATATACGGGATGCGGATTTCCGGTGCCCCAATAAATCAGGTTGAGGGCGGGATCATAAACGCCCTGCACCCACGTCATGCCGCCGCCGCGCGCCATGATTTCGGCGTTGGGCCAGGTGTCCGAACCCGCTTCGCCTGGCTTCGGTATCGCGCCCCAACGCCACACGAGCTTCCCATCATTCAGGTCGCGCGCGTCGAGAAACCCTGGCGCGTTCAGCTGATCGCCTGACATGCCGACGAGCAGCTTGTCTTTCACGACAAGCGGTGCGGCGCTGATGTAGTAGCCGAACTTCCAGTCGGCCACTTCCACCTCCCACACCTTCTTGCCGTCCCGCGCATCCAGCGCGATGAGGTGCGCGTCAGGCGTCCCGAAATAGATTCGGTCCTTGAACATGGCCACGCCGCGACTGGCGAGGTGATCGCCCGACGACGTTCGCGAGAAGTGCCAGATCTGACGCCCCGTTCGCGCGTCCGCCGCCCACACATGATCCGGCACCGAAAAATACGCGACGCCGTTGACCACGAGCGGCGTGGCTTTCATCGCCGCCTGGTGTGTCTGGAACGACCAGGCCAGCGTCAGCTTGCCGACATTGGTCGTGTTGATCTGCTTGAGCGGACTGAAGCGCCGGCCGGTGTAGTCGCCGTTGAACGTGGGCCAGTTCGTCGTCGGCCGCTGGAGCAGCATGCCGGTGTCGACACCTTGCTGCAGCAGGCTGGCGATCATCGAGAGGCTGAGCAGCAGCTTCATCGCAGCGTCACCAGATACGCGAACAGGTTGTGGATGTCGGCGTTCGTATATTTCGAGAGCAGCTCGCGGTGCTTCGCGAGCCGGTCGGTCGTCTCGACCTTCACCGAGCGCGACGGCCACGAGCGCTGCACGCCGTCGGCTGTCCTGATCGCGACGTCGAATGCATCCTGTTGCAGCAGCTCACCGGTGAACTGTTTTCCAGCGGCATCAGTCACCGTCGCATCCTGCCGCACGCCCGTCGGGTACATGAAACGCGCCTGCAACTCGATCGGCGAATACTTCGTCGCGATGCCCTTGAGGTCACCCGTTGGCGAGTGGCACGTCGCGCACTGCCCCGGACCGTTGAAGTAGGCCTTGCCCAGCTCGGCATCGCCAGTCAACAGCTTCTTGAGGTCGTAGTCGCGCGATGGACGCAGTCCGCTCGTCTTGTCGACTTCAGCGACGCGGGCTTTCAGGTAGCCGACGATGTCGGCGATTTGCGTCGCGGTCAAGGGAAGCACCGGCATCCCTTTGTCGGGGCGTCCTTCCTGAATCACCTTCGTGATGTCCGCACCCTGGTTGTCCCGGCGTACGACTGCGGAGAAGATCAGATTCGGTCCGCCGTTCCCGCCGGCAGCCGTCGGTCCATGGCAAAACCCGCACGACTGGCGGAACTGGTCGTGCCCGCGATCGTAGGCCTGTCGTGTGATCTCGACGCAGGGAATCCCGAGGCCCGGACAGAATCGCAGCAGGTCGTTGCCGGCCGCCTGCGCCTGTCCGCAGTGGGCTCCCAATTGGGCCGCCATCAGCACGAACGCGAACATCGCGGAGCAGACCCCACCGATCCAGCGACTCTGCATGCGTCTTCCTTAATTAAGGGGCCTTACGGGGCTACCGGCGCGCGACTCGTCGCCCGTACACTTCAATCCAGTCCACGCGCGATGACGCAGGCGTGCCGCCGCCGGGCGCAAGCTCGGACCAGCCGATCTCATCGACCTGTCTGAGATCGGGATTCGTTACCCACGGACCTTCGACGATGGTCTTGATGTCCATCCGTCGCCACCGGATTCCCGCAATCGAGAACTCGGTCTCGTGCCAGTCCACTGACGGACCTTCCGCATAGTCGCTCACCAACCACGTCCCATCGGCGAGCTTCAGCGTGAGCCGCACGCTTCGAAAACCTGTCTGCTTGGTTCGCCATCGGATCTTCGCGAGTCCAGTCAGGTCCACGAACGCATCCTTGTCCCGCAGCGCGATCGCGCAGTTCGCGGGACACGAGCCGAGCCAGATGTAGTACGGGTCGTCCTTCGGAGTATCGTGATGACTCTTCCGGACGCCGTCCTTGCCAGGGCCGTACAGCGCGACCTGGAGTTTCGGATTCCCGACGTGCTCCTGCGTCACCGGCGTGGCGGCCGCGATCTCCTTCCAGTCCTCGCGGAAAAACAGCGGCGGCCGATCGTCCTCGGGCGCCTGGGCCCCTGCACCAAGGAGGATCAGGAACGGTGTAGCGAGCAGCAGTCTGGACATATTCCCTTCGAGCGCCAACGCTGGCGGGCGCACACGCGATCGTGGTGTCGTCCCGAGCGGAACGACACTCAGCATAGCTACCGGTCGCCGCCGCGGCAGTCATGTCAGCTTATCCCGTCATGATAAACGGAACCAACGCGGACCAGAGGCTCGCGGATGTATTACAGGCCTTCCCGTCCGAGTCCGAGATTCATCTTGACGCCCTAAATGAAGCCGTGAGACTATCGGCACTCATCTCGCTTACCTAAAGGACGGCCGTGGAGAAGCTGGACATCCCCCAGGGCACGCT
>JBKPTT010000131.1:0-13918 GCA_046735635.1 Acidobacteriota bacterium
GGACGGAACTTGATCTCTTTGACCTCGATGATCTTCTGGTGCTTCTTGGCCTGCCGGGCGCGCTTCTGTTCCTGGTACTGGTAGCGCCCGAAGTCCATGATGCGACAGACCGGCGGACTCGCGGTGGCCGCAATCTCCACAAGGTCGAGACCCTTCTGCTTCGCGATGATCAGCGCCTGCTGCGGCGGCATGATCCCCAGCTGCTGACCCGTGTCGTCGATGACGCGAACCTCGCGCACCCTGATCCGTTCGTTGACCCGCGTGCGGTCGTCCCGCCGCGGACTTCGGTCGAAAGCGATAAGAACCTCCTAGGCGACTGCTTGTTCGTTGCCGCCGGTGTCTGATTTCCGTTGCGCTTCTTTCAGCGCGTCCCGAACGAAGTCGTCGACACCGCGCGCGCCGAGATCCCCCCGCACGCGCGAGCGGACGGCGACGGTCCCGTCCGCGGCCTCTTTGTCCCCGACTACCAGCATATAGGGAATCTTCTGAAGCTGGGCTTCGCGGATCTTATATCCAATCTTTTCCTGACGTTCGTCGAGCTCCACGCGCAGGCCGGCCGCGGTCAGGCGCTCACGTACCGACCGCGCGTAATCCATATGCCGGTCGGCGATCGGCAGCACGATCGCCTGCACGGGCGCGAGCCACATCGGGAATGCGCCGGCGTAGTGCTCGATCAGGATTGCAATGAAGCGCTCGAAGCTGCCGAAGATCGCGCGGTGGATGACGACCGGACGGTGCTCCGCATTGTCGGCGCCGATGTACTTCAAGTCGAAGTTCTCCGGCTGCTGATAGTCGAGCTGAATCGTCGCACACTGCCACTTCCGGCCGAGCGCGTCGGTGATGTCGAAGTCGATCTTCGGTCCGTAGAACGCGCCGTCCTTCTCGTTGAGCGTGTACTCCATTCGCGCGGACTGGAGCGCCTGCTTCAACTGCGCTTCGGCGTGGTCCCACGTCGCAATCTCGCCGAGGTATTCGTCCGGCCGAGTCGACAGCTTCGCCGTGAACGGCAGATCGAAATCGCCGTAGACGCGCTGCACCAGGCGAATCAGCCGCTCGACCTCTTCGCCGATCTGTTCCTGCGTCACGAAACAGTGCGCATCGTCTTGCGAGAACTGCCGCACGCGGACGAGCCCCGACAGCACGCCCGACGCTTCGTTGCGGTGCAGCGGCGTCTGCTCGTGAAAGCGGATCGGGAGATCCCGGTAGCTGCGGGTCTCGCTCGCATACGTGAGGAAGTGCCCCGGGCAATTCATCGGCTTCATGCTCATCGTTTCCCCTTCGGACTCGATGAGGAACATGTTGTCCCGGTAGTGCTTCCAGTGGCCGGAGCGCTCCCATAACGCCTTGTTGTAGACGAGCGGCGTCTTCACTTCGACGTAGCCGGCTGGGAAGAGCACCTCGCGCATGTAGTTCGCGAGCAGGTTGTACAGCGTCGTCCCCTTGCTCAACCAGAAGGCTGCGCCAGGCGCCCACTGGTGGAAGGTGAAGAGACCGAGCTCTTTTCCGAGTTTCCGGTGATCGCGCTTCTTCGCTTCCTCGATGCGCTGCAAATGCGCCTTCAGGTCCGCTTCGCTCAGGAACGCGGTCCCGTAGATGCGCTGCATCGGCTGGTTCTTCGCCTCTCCCTTCCAGTACGCGTTCGAGGTGCTGAGGAGCTTGAACGCCTTCAGGCGCCCTGTCGATGGCACATGCGGACCGACGCAGAAGTCGACGAAGAGGTCGCGGTCCTTGATCGTGTAGCAGGAAACCTCGGACTGGCCTTGCGTCTTCTCCTCGATAAGCTGCACCTTGAGCGGCTCGCCGCGCTCGGCGAAGAACCGGATCGCTTCTCCGCGCGGCCACATCTGCCGCTCGTAGGGCAGATCCTGCGCCGCGAGCTCCTTCATCTTCTTCTCAATGACGTCGAGGTCCTCCGGCACGAACGGGCGATCGACGACGAAGTCGTAGAAGAAACCCTCGTCGATTGCCGGCCCTATTCCGCACTGGGCACCAGGGAACAGGTGCGTCACCGCCGCAGCCATGAGATGTGCCGTGCTGTGGCGCAACAGCGGGAGCGCATCCGGGCTGTCGGCTGTAAGGATCCGCACCGACGAATCATGCTGCAGCGGAAACGTGAGATCGACGAGCCTGCCGTCCACGGTCGCGGCCAGGGCGGCTTTGGCCAGCCGCGGCGAGATCTGTCCCGCGACGTCGGCGGGTGTAGACCCGACGGGCATGGAACGGCTCGAACCGTCCGGCAGCGTGACGGAAATCTCGGACATCTAAGCTACTTCGGAAGGCTTCCTCCGGGCCCGAAACGGCCCTTCGACTCGCGGCGCACGCGCTCAGGGCCACTCGACCTGTTACCGACGCGGCCTGCCACGAGCGAGCCGCGGAGCGGCGAGTCGAGTGGTAGGCACGAGCGGACTCGAACCGCTGACCTCCTGCGTGTCAAGCAGGCGCTCTAACCAGCTGAGCTACGCGCCTATGTCTTGAAAATGCTGGCCTTACCGAACAGGTAGTGTAACAGGAAACCGGCTGGAGACGGAAGGCCGCGCGATTTTACGCGGCCTTTTTCGTGCGCGCGATCGCCGCGTCGAGAATGGGATCTTTGTCGGGTGCCGGCGCGCCGAATTCCGCTGCGTCGACGTCTTCGACCTCCACACCTGGCTTCAGCCCCTTGCCCTGAATCGGCTCGCCAGCGGGAGTCAGATATCTCGCGTACGTCAACCACAGGCCCCGATTCTCCGGGAGCCGAACGATCTTCTGAATGCCGGCGCGCCCGAGCGTACGCTCGCCGACCAGTTCTGCGCGCTTGTTGCCCGAGAGCGCTGCCGCGAACAGCTCCGCGGCGCCAGAGGTGCCGTTCGTGATGAGGAGCTGAGCGGGCAGCTCAATGCTCCCGTCGCCGGCGGCGGCGCTGATCTTCTCGCGCGATGCGTCCTGATTCTTGTCCTTCTGCTCGCGTCCACCCTTCATCACGAGCGTGCCTGACTTGACGAACAGGCGCGCGGCGGCAATGCCGTTTTCGTACGAGCCCTCCGCGGTGTGCCGGAGGTCGACGATGAGCGACTTCGCACCGGTTCGCGACAAATCCGCGATCTGCTTCCTCAGCTGATCGACGACGCCGTCGCGGAACGTGGCGACCCGGACATAAGCCACGTCGGAGTTGATCATGCGGCCCGTCACCGCGGTGGTCGAGGGCTTCTCGCGCACGAGGGTTACTTCGTGCGGCTCGGCGGCGTTGCCACGAATGACCGTCAGCATGACTTTCGTGCCGGGCTGGCCGCGCAGAAGACGCATCCCTTCGAGCACGGACAATTCCCGGGTGGATCGACCGTCGATGCCGCGGACATAATCACCCGTCTGCAGCCCCGCCTTCGCCCCAGGTGATCCGTCTCGCGCAGCGATCACGCGCAGGTAGTACTGACGCGTGAGCTCGACACCGACGTCACCTTCCGGAAGCGGGGCGCCGGACTGCATTTCGGTGAGCAACTTCGAATTGAGATATGCGCTGTCGGGGTCCAGCCCGTCCGCCAGCCCCTTCATCGCGCCTTCCATGGCGTGGTCGATCTTCACGTCCTCGACGTAGTAGTTGAGAACCAGGCTGACGACGTCCTGGAAGACGCGAAGCTGCTTGGTGGTGTCGTCGCCGTCGCGGGCTGCGGAGGCATTACCCATCAACCCCCCGACAACCACGAAGATCAAGATCGGCGTGGACAGAACCAGCACGGAGAGACGCGTTTTGACAGTCATTCGGTCGATTCCTTTACCGCTTCAGCCATTGTAAGGGATCGACCGGTTTACCGTCGATGCGGAGCTCGAAATAGAGCGCCGGGTTACCGCTGGGGCTCCGTCCGGAGGCGCCCACCTGTGCACCGGGCTCCACGTGCTGGCCGCGCGCAGTGTTTACCGTGGACAGGTAGCCGTAGAGTGAATACGCGTTTTCGCCGTGCTCCACGATGACGAGGTCCCCGTATCCGGTGAACTGGTCGGCGTACACGACGGTGCCCTCATGGATCGCGCGAACCGCTTGCCCTTCCGCGATCGAGACCTCAATGCCGCTCCGGGCACCGGAGGCGCCCAACGGGCCGGTTCGCTCACGTCCAAAGTATCCAGTGACGATTCCGTTCGCCGGCCAGGGCAGCGCCCCGCGAAACGCCTTGAGCGGGAGCGTCACCGGAGCCGTCTTTTCGGTGCCGAGCTGCGAGATCCGGGTGTCGAGCCGCTGCCGCGCGGCTTCGAGCTCGCCGGCGAGCTGCGCGTTGAGATCGCGCCGCTCGTCAATCGACCTCACGAGTGCGGTCCGCGCCGCGACCGTGCGTTCGACCGCATCGCGCGCGGCGGCTGCCTGTTCCCGCAGGCGGGCGATCTCGCCGGCGTGGGTTTCGAGCGCCTGTCGCTCGCGCGCGAGCGCCTCGAGCGTCCGTTGGTGCTGCTCGACGCGTTCGCGATCCAGACGGTTCATTGCGGCCGCCATCCGGTACGCACGTCCGATCGACTCGAGATGATCGGAATCGAGCAGCAGCCGCCAGTAGCCGACCCGCCCAAGCTTGTACAGGCGGACGAGCCCGGCTGCGACAATTGGCTGTTCGGTCTCGGCGGCATCCTTGAGGGTGGCGGCGCGCGCGACCGTCGCGGCGAGCTGCTGCTGCGTGTCGCGCAAATCGCGCTCGGCCGCTTGCAGCTGCTCGTTTTTCAGCTGCCGATCGACTTCCAGCTTGCGGAGCTCCACCAGGATGGTCTTCTCCTGGGTCGCGAGCTGGTCGGACTCACGCTGCAGCGCGCGGATTCGCTCCTCGGCACGCTGCGTTGCGGTCTGAGCACTGCGATCCTGCGCGGGCGCGGCGGGCTGCTGCGCGCCGGCGGCGAGCAGCACGGCGGCAAGCGCACTCACGAGCGATCGGGCTGCCATGGGTGCGGCGATTATAAAACGGTTGTTGGTGTACGCTTCTCGCGTGCGGGCGCTCGGTGTCGATTACGGCCGTAAGCGTATCGGGCTCGCGCTTTCGGACGCGACCGGGATGCTCGCGAGGCCCTGGAAGACGATCGCGACCTCCGCCGCGCCGCCGCAGGTCGCCGCGCTGCTCGCGGCCGAAATCGATGCGCTTCGATCGGAGCCCGACGGCCTTTCCGCCGTTGCGCTCGGCTACCCGCGGCGGCTGAGCGGCGAGGCGAACGAGCAAACCGCGGCCGTCGAGGCCATCGCGCACGCGCTTCGGGCGCTCGTCGACGTTCCGATCGTGCTGCAGGACGAGCGTCTGAGCAGCCGTGAGGCCGAGAGCCTGCTCGCCCGGCGCGAGAAGGATTGGAAGAAGCGGAAGGCGCTCCTCGACGCCGCGTCCGCCGCGGTCATCCTTCAGGACTACCTGGACGCTCATCCATGAAACGTTTTTTCATTTGGGTCCTGCTCCCGCTCATCGTCGTGGTTGGCGCGTTTGCCGCCTGGGTCGCGCTTGGTGAGGTGCAGCCTTACAAGGGCTACGCGGGGGAGGAGCAGTTCGTCGAGATCCCGCCGGGCAGCGGCCCCGGCGCGATTGGCCGCCGGCTCGCGGATGCCGGTGTGATCCGCGATACGCTGACGTTCCGAATCGAGCTGCTTCGCAGCGGCAGCGGCCGCCACCTGCAGGCAGGCGAGTACAGGTTCGACAAGCCGATGACCGTCAAAGACGTCATCGCGAAACTGGCGCACGGCGATGTATATCTCCTGCCGATTACGTTTCGCGAGGGATTGACCATTCGCGATATGGCCGCCGTGTACGAATCGAAGGGGTTCGGCTCGGCGGCCGAATTCAGGACGGCGGCCGCCGACGCGAGCCTCGTACACGATCTCGATCCCGCCGCCAAGGACCTCGAGGGCTACCTCTTTCCGAATACCTACAACATGCCGCGGCATTCCACTCCGGCGCAGCTCGTCGCGCGCATGGTGGCGGGATTCGAACGCGTGCTCACGCCGGAGTTGCGCGCGGCGGCGGAAAGCCGCGGTCTCAGCGTACGCGAGCTCGTCACGCTGGCCTCGATCGTGGAAAAGGAAACGGGAAAGCCGGAGGAGCGGCCGCTCGTCGCCGCCGTCTATGCGAATCGCCTCAAAATCGGGATGGGTCTCCAGTGCGATCCTACGGTTATCTACGCGCTCGAGCGCGTCAATCGATACAACGGCAATCTCACGCGCGACGATCTGCAGTTCGACTCGCCCTACAACACATATCGCTACCGTGGCCTCCCGCCAGGACCGATTGCCGCACCCGGCCGTGCGTCACTCGAATCCGCCGCGAATCCTGCCGACGTGCCGTATCTCTATTTCGTCAGCCGGGGCGACGGATCGCACGTCTTCGCCACGACGCTCGAAGAGCACAACCGGAACGTCTACGAGTATCAGAAGCGACCTTACATGAATCGCTGAGTCGCAGCGTGGCGAGAGGACATCGGCTCGCCCGCGCCTCGGTCTACGCCCGGAAAACCACGCCTGCGGCGGTGCGCTTACGATGACCGCGTCGGCTGGGGTTTGCCGCGCGACAGCCCTAATCATTTCAGCAGAACGCGTTCGCGAAGGTCAGTGTCGAAACCGTGCCGCCGCGGAATGGGTGCGCCTTCGGCGTGGTTTTCAGCTTGCGACGCGGGCTGCCCGCATGGCGCCGGCGAGCCGATGTCCTCTCACCACGCTGCGGTGCACTTGTACACGCTGCATCACGATCGATCGTGCGGCCTCAAACCCGATACGCGGGTGGCGCCAAACGGGGCGCCCCGCCGGGCGCGCAGGCCACTCCCGTGATCATCGCTTTTGGCCGAGCACCCGGTGGGGCTGTTTGGCGACAGGACCCGCGCTTGACACGGGTTTTGAAGCCGCTCTTCACCGCTCGCTCCACTTCAGCTTCTGGCGCAGCACGTCGAAGTAGGTGCGGGTCGATGCGCGAACGAGTCGGAGCGTGCGTTCCGCGCGCGTGATGTGGATCGTGTCGTTCGATTGCAGCGGGTGCCCCGACTGGCCGTCGATGGTGACGTACACCTCTTCGTTGGCGCCGTTCATCATCGGCTGCACTTTGACCTCCGACGAGGCGGGGATCACGATGGGCCGGTTGGTGAGCATGTGCGGCGCGATCGGCGTGAGGAGCAGCGCGTCCACCTCGGGATGGAGGATGGGTCCGCCTGCGGCGAGATTGTAGGCGGTCGATCCGGTCGGGCTCGCGACGATCAGGCCGTCGGCGCGGACGCGCATCACCGGCAGTTTGCCGACTTCAACGGAGAGATCGATGATGCGCGACAGGGCGCCCTTCGTAATCACCACGTCGTTCAACGCGACGCGGTCGGCGCACACGGTGCCGTCGCGCCAGGTGCGAGATCGCAGCATCATCCGCTCCTCGATTTGCGCACGCCCGGCGAGCACCGCTTCCAGCGAGCCGTACAGCTCTGGCAGCGTCACCTCGGTGAGGAACCCGAGGCTCCCGTAGTTCACGCCGAGGATCGGGACGTCGACCCCGGCATTGGCGATCCGGTCGGCCATCCCGATCAGCGTGCCGTCTCCGCCGAGCACGACGATGAGATCGCATTCTTTCGGCAGCCGATCGCGGTCGACCGTGGGACGGTTGCGCGGTACGCCGGCAATCGCGGCGGTCTGCGTCTCGAACACCGGGTGCGCGTCCCGTGCCTCGAGCCACCCGGCGAGCTCCGCGAGCGCGCCAGCCGCCGCATGCAGTCCGGTCTTGGCTATGATTCCTACGCGATTCATCGTAAGTGGATCAGGAACTCGCGATTCCCTTCCATCCCGGCAATGGGCGACTCGGTCGTCGCCGCGCGTCTCAATCCTAGCGCATCCGCCGCGGCGCCGACCTCTTCGACGACGCGCAGCTGGACCTGCTCGTCGCGGACGATGCCGCCTCGGCCCACCTCGGCGCGACCCGCTTCGAACTGCGGTTTCACCAGCGCGACGACGTCCGCTCCGTCGCGCATGAGCGGCGGCAGCACGGGCAAAATGAAGCGCAGCGAGATGAACGACACGTCGATGGTGATGATGTCGAACGCGCGCAGATCGTGTGGAAGATCGGCCGGCGCAAGAGTCCGTGCGTTGATCCGTTCGAGCACGGTCACACGCGGATCCTTGCGCAACTTCCAATCGAGCTGTCCGTGACCGACGTCGAGCGCGACCACGCGTGCGGCGCCACGCTGAAGCAGTACGTCGGTGAAGCCGCCGGTCGATGCGCCGATATCGAGCGCCATGCGGCCCGCGACCTCAATGCCGAACAGGTCGAGCGCATGGGCCAGCTTGAGACCACCGCGCCCGACGTACGGATGATCGGGAGCCGTTATCGTCACGTCCGCGTCGAGACGGACCGGCATTCCGGCTTTGGCTGCGGGCTGCCCGTTGACGCGCACGCTCCCAGCGAGGATCATCGCGCGCGCCCGCTCGCGCGACGCCGCAAGTCCCCGTTCGACGAGCAGCGTGTCGAGCCTGGTCGAACGTTTCAATTCGTGCGCCCGACAACCCACCGGGCAATCGCCGGGAGCTGCCCGCCGAGCCCCGCCTGTTGGAGACCTTCGAGCGCCCGCGTCAGGCAATCGGCCGCCAACCGCTTCGACGCGTCGAGTCCAAAGAGCGCCGGATAGGTCGGTTTCCCGGCCGCGGCGTCCTTGCCAGCCGTCTTGCCGAGGGCCGCGGAGGCGCCCTCGACGTCGAGGATGTCGTCGACGATCTGGAACGCGAGGCCGATCTCCACGCCATAGCGCCCGATTGCCTCCGCGGCGGCTTCCGATGCGCCCGCCATGATCGCGCCGCTCAGCCCCGACGCGACGATCATTGCGCCGGTTTTGCGCATGTGCATCTCGCGCAGCGCGCCCGCGTCGAGCGGTGCGGCGCCCGGGAGAGCCGCCTGGAGATCGATTGCCTGCCCGCCGGCCATCCCTGCGGGTCCAGCCGCGTCCGCGATCACCGCGAGCGTCTGCAGTTTGCGCCGGTTCAAGTCGCTCCCGGCGACGTCGGGCGCGTGCGAGGGTTCGCGCGCGAGCAGCGCGAACGCTTCGGTCAAGAGCGCGTCTCCCGCCAGGATCGCCATCCCTTCGCCGTACACGACGTGCGCCGTCGGCCTGCCGCGGCGCAGCGTGTCGTTGTCCATGGCCGGCAGATCGTCGTGGACGAGAGAATACGTATGAATGAGCTCGAGCGCGCAGGCGGCCGGCAGCGCGAGATCGCGTGCGGTCTCCACCGACGCGCCGCCCTGTTCGGCGATCGCCTCGGCGGCCGCCAGCGCCAGGATGGGCCGAAGCCGCTTGCCGCCGGCGAAGAGGCTGTAGCGAACGGCATCAGCGACGTTGGATGGCGCGCGGGCCGTCGCGGGAACGAACTCGCGCGACGCGCTCGGCACGCTCGAGGGAACGAACCGATCGAGCGCCGCCTCCACCTCGCGTCGGCGCGCCTCGAGCCACGCGTCCAGTTCCGGCGTGTCGCTCACCGCGTCTTGTCGTCCTCGTCCTCTGCGGCGCCCAGCGTCGCGGGAGCCGGCGTGATTTCTCCGCGCTCGGTGAGGATTTCCACACGTCGCTCGGCCTCTTCCAGCTTCGAGTGGCAGAAGCGGGACAGCTGAACGCCGCGCTCGAACAGCTCGAGCGACTTCTCGAGCGCGAGGTCACCCTCCTCGAGACGCTTCACGATTGTCTCGAGCTCCGCGATGGCCGACTCAAAATCCTTGATTGTCGGATCCATGTCTCTCCGTCGCGCGGACTTCGCAGTCCAGCTCTCCCTCGTGCAGGGTGACGTGGACGCGGTCGCCGGGCGAGACCGTTGCCGCGTGCCTGACAATCGCCGTCTTTTCGGCGTTCCAGCACACTGCGTATCCCCGTGCGAGCACGGCGAGCGGGCTCAGGTTTTCGAGACGGCCCGCGAGCGTCCGCAGGCGCGCGTCCTTACCATGGCGCCGTCGCGTGACGGCAACTGCGAGCCGGCCCTCGGCCCCCGTGAGCCGGCCCCGGATGAGCGCGAGGTGACGGCGCAGATCCCGCGCCTCGAGCCTGAGCCGGAGGGGCCGGAACAAACGATCGCGGCGCGCGACGTGCGACATGGCCGCGCGCCGCAAGTGGTGCGTCACTTCCGCGGCATGTCGTCCGCGCATCGCGAGCCGAGTCTGGACGCAGGCGGTCAGGCGCTGTGATAGGCGGTCGATACGCGTGCAGAAATCATCCTTCGCCGCCACGACCATCTCCGCCGCCGCCGACGGCGTCGGCGCGCGCAGGTCCGCGACGAAGTCCGCAATCGTGATGTCTACCTCATGACCCACGGCCGATACGACGGGCACGGGCGACGCCGCTATCGCGCGCGCGACGGGCTCCTGATTGAATGCGTGCAAGTCCTCGATCGAGCCGCCCCCACGCCCGACGATGACGACATCCACACCGCGCACTTTCACAATCGCGCGGAGCGCGTCGGCGACATCGGCCGCCGCACCCTCACCCTGGACCCGCGTCGGTCGAATCACCAGATGCGCATTCGGATGCCGCCGTCGAAGCACCTTGATGATGTCGCGGAGCGCCGCCCCGTCGAGCGACGTGACGATGCCGATCTTGCGCGGGAGCGAGGGGAGCGGGCGCTTGCGCGCGCGATCGAAGAGGCCTTCAGCCTGAAGCTTCTTTTTCAGCTGTTCGAACGCGAGCTGCAGGGCCCCGAGTCCGTGCGGCTCGAGATGCTCGCAGACGATCTGGTATTCACCTTTCGCATCGTAGACGCCGAGCCGCCCGCGCGCGATCACGCGGAGTCCGTCTTCGGGCTTGAACTTGAGATATCGAACCGCCGAGCGGAAGATGACCGCGCGGATCTGCGCGTCGCCATCCTTGAGTGTGAAGTACACATGTCCCGTGTTCCACGCGCGGCAGTTCGAGATTTCGCCTTCCACCCAGAGATCGCCGAAGCTCGTTTCGAGCAGTCCGCGAATCGACGCCGTCAGTTCGGAGACGGAGAAGATGCGGCGTCGCGGAGGCGCAGGTGCGCGCGCTGGCTCGTCGTCTTCTTCGAAAGGCTGCGAGAACAGATCCGCCATGCGGTCACCGCGGGGTTGCGGACATCGCCGGAAGCGCGTCGACCTGCTGCGCCGACAGATTCAGGCGTTCGATCGCCGTGGCCTTCCCCGACCCGGGGTCGGCGGTCACAATCACCGCGTTCAGGCGGCCGGGACCGGTCGCCGACTCGAACTTCGCCGGCATGCCGTTGATGAACCGCGAAAGCGCCGCTTCGACCGTGACGCCAATGATCGACTCGTGCGGGCCAGTCATGCCGACGTCGGTGAGGCAGGCGGTGCCCTTCGGCAGGATGCGCTCGTCGGCCGTCTGCACGTGCGTGTGCGTGCCGAACACCGCCGTCGCCCGTCCGTCGAGGTGCCAGGCCATCGCGATTTTCTCCGACGTCGCCTCGGCGTGGAAGTCCACGATCACGATGCGCGTTTTCGTGCGCAGCGCCTCGATCTCGCGCACCGCCGCGGCGAAGGGATCGTCGAGCGGCGCCATGAAGATGCGTCCCATGAGGTTGACGATGCCGAGCGGCTCGCCCGTGCGCGTCCGCGCGAGATAGCTCCCGCGGCCCGGCACGCCGGCCGGAAAGTTCGCCGGCCGCAGCAGCCGCGGCTGCCTCGGGATGTACTCGAGAATCTCTTTCTTGTCCCAGATGTGATTGCCCGACGTCATCACGTCCACACCGTAACCGAGGATCGCGTCCGCGATGTCGCCGGTCACGCCGAATCCCGCGGCGGAATTCTCGACGTTGGCGATGACGAAATCGATGCCGCGCTGGTCGACCAGCGCGGGAATCGCGCGGCGCGCAATGTCGCGGCCCGGCTTGCCGAAGATGTCGCCGACAAACAGGATGCGCACGTTATTCCGTTCGCACCGGAATGCGGCGTTCGCGGCCGCGCCGTTCGTCGATGCGCGGCAGCCTGACGCGCAGCTCGCCATCACGGAGCGTGGCCGTGCCGCGTCCCAGATCGAACGCTCCCGACAGGCGGACCCCACGTGCAAATCGCCCGAACGCCCGCTCGGCGATGTGAAACGCGGCGTCGCAGTGGTGCTCACATCTCCCGGGCATCTTCTGACCCATGATGACGACGGTGCCGCGGGCGACGACGACCTGAATGTCATCGGCCACAACGCCGGGAAGGTCGATCACGATTTCAAGCGAGTCGGGGGTTTCCACGACGTCCAGCGGCGGCGTGCACTCGGCGGGTGCGCCACGGCCATGCGCCCCTGCCAACTCGTCGAACAACCGTCGCAACTCGGCGTCCATATCGCGGCGATCGAGAAACATGCGAGCCACATCGGCATTCTAACTTCCGGCCCGAGCCCACGGCTACGAGTTCCCCGAGAACCTGGGTATCAGACGAAGAGCGGACGGCTAAATATGAGCATACAGCGCGCATATTACATGCTTGACAAAGACTAATGTATCGCCTACATTAGTCATGTGAGCCGGTGAGATACGGCTCCGCGGCAATTATTCGAGGAGGTTGTGGCAATGGCTCTGGTTCGTTGGGATCCGGTCCGGGAGCTGGCGTCGATGGAAGTCGACAGGCTCCACAACATGTTCTCCAATTTCATGGGCGGTGAAGGCCTCGCCCGCACCTGGGTTCCTCCGGTCGACATCTACGAAGGCGAAAACCACGAAGTCGTGATCAAGGCTGAGCTCCCCGACATGAAGCGGGAAGACATCAGCGTCACCTTCGAGAACAACGTGCTCACGCTCACGGGCGAGCGCAAGTTCGAAACGGAGGTTCCGCGCGATCGGTTCCAGAGGTTCGAGCGGTTCTACGGCACCTTCAGCCGATCGTTCACCCTGCCGGCGACGGTGGACGCCACTCACATCAGCGCGTCGTACAAGGATGGCGTGCTGACGGTACGGCTGCCGCAGCGCGAAGAGGCGAAGCCGAAGCAGATCACCATCGGCGAGTAACGTTTCACCGTACCGCGGGCCGGCTCGCGCGCCGGCCCGCGTCATTTTTGAATTCGAGTGGAGGCAACGATGGCACTGACGACGAACCCGTGGGATGTGATGCGCGAGCTCTCGACGTTGCAGGATCGGATGAACCGGATCTGGACGTCTGTGTACGATCGCGGCCAGGAGGATGTCAGCGGTCGCGGTAGCTGGATGCCGCCGGTCGACATCTACGAGAGCGCGGCACACGAGGTCGTGTTGAAGGCGGAGCTTCCCGGGCTGAAGCGCGAGGACATCGATCTGACGGTCGAGAACAATACCTTGACGATCCGCGGCGAGCGTCACAAGGACGAAAGCGTTTCCGAGGATCGGTACCACAGGATCGAGCGAAAGTTCGGACCGTTCCTGCGGTCGTTCACACTTCCGCCGACAGTAGATGCGTCGCGCGTCAAGGCCGAATACCGCGACGGCATGTTGACCGTCACGCTGCCGATGCGCGAAGAAGCGCGGCCGCGGCAGATTCAGGTGAACGTCACCGAGTAGCGCTCGCCGACGCTTTCAAGTACTCTCAAGGCGGTATGGCGCAGCAAGATCAGGAACAGGGGCAGCCGCTCGAGTTGCAGCCGGCACCGCCGATTACAAGCCGGTTTCTTTTCGTCGACGTCGCGGCGCAGCGCGCAAAGCAGCTTCGCCGCGGCGCGTTGCCACGGCTCCAGCGGGGAACCCAGGGGCCGCACAAGCTCGAGCGCGTCGCCATGGAGGAAGTACGCAACGGCGTCATTCAGTACACGCTGCCGACGACCTTTGACGGCGCGGCCCGCAACGTGAGCAGGGAGTGAAACCTCTTCTGGCGACCCTGCAAGCGCTCATCGTCAGCGTGGTCGCACTCCTTGTTCTCCTCGTTGGTTTTTGCATCGTGTTCGTCCTTCCCAAACTGCGGCGGCCGCCCGGGGACACGTACTTCACGCCCGATGCGCCGCACGGTCCCGTCGATCAGCTCCGCACCCCGGAACTTCTCGAATCGCAGGGCCGTAAGTC
>JBKPTT010000132.1:0-7432 GCA_046735635.1 Acidobacteriota bacterium
CCACTGGTACGGAGAGTTTCTCGGGTTCCAGGGCCGCTTCGATGAGGCGTTCGCTGAATTCGATCGTGCGAGACAGCTGGATCCGCTGTCGCTCGTCATCGCCTGCGATCGCGGGATGCTCCTGTTTTACTCGCGGCAATACGATCGTTCGATCGAGCAGTTCCGCGAGGTGATGGCCGTCGACCCGGGCTTTCCGCGCGCGCACGTCATCGTAGCTCCGTACACCGAGAGTGGGATGTTTGCCGAAGCGCTCGCAGACATAGAAAATTCGAGCCGCTACGACGACTCGCCCTGGAACTTGGGCAACAAAGTCTACGTGTACCGCCGCTCGGGCCGATTGCCGGAAGCACGCCGCGCGTTGAAGAATCTCGAAGACGCGGTTCAACGGCTTCGTCTTGATCCCACTCCGTTCCTGGCGCCCGCCTATATAGGCATCGACAATGACAAAGCCATCGCCTACATGGAAAAGGCGTACGCGGAGCATTCAAATGTGCTCGTGCCGATGAAGGTTAGCCCCGGCGCGGATCCTATCCGCAGCGATCCGCGGTTTCAGGACCTGTTACGTCGGATGCACCTCGCGCCTGGGGACGGACGGCAGGCGCCGTGAGGGACGAAGTCGCGCACCAGACCCTCAACGCAGCTGATGGTCGACCCGCACGTGGTCGTCACAACCGCGAGGTCAACGAGTGGATTATTCGGTCGCGCGCCCCAGAGCTGATGCCGTATTCGTGAACCAACCGATCGTTGGCGTCGCCTCAGCGTCCTCGGCACGAGACCATGACTCCGTTGCTCGTCCCCCGATCTGACAACGCAGCGGATTGGTGCCCCTAGGCGAGCGTAGTCCCGCACACACACGATTCTGTTCGACGCGATCACGAATTTTGCCGCGCTCACGCATCGAGACGCGTGAACCAATCGAAGCGGTATGCGCGAAACCGATCGACGTGTCCGGTGGCGTCGGAGTTGCTACATCGAGAGCGCCCCCCGATCCCACCAGGAGTCCCCGTGAACCCAAGCCGCACACGACGAGCGGTAAGCGCGAGTGCGCTTCTCGTTGCCGCAGTCACACTCGCATCATTCGAACCGGCCGTCCAAGCGCAGTCACCTCGCGCAGGTACCAACGTCCCGTCGAGAGCAGCGAAGCCCGATGGCGAGGCGGCGAAGCGGATTCGCTCGGCGTATTCAGGCATGCCGCTGCGGTTCGAGCGGGACGATAATGCCGCCGGCGAGAACCCAACTTTCGTCGCGAGGGGCGCAGGGTACTCCATGGAGATCGCTGCAGACGGGACGCAGCTTCGGGTGGCAGGGACGAATGATGGGCCGAGCGCCCGGTTGACGATGCGGCTCGTTGGCGGATCCGCGGCGGCGGATGCTTCGGGCCGTCGAGCGCTCCCGGGCTTGACCAACTATTTCATCGGCAGCGATCCTCGCCAATGGCGCACGGGCGTTCGCAGTTACGGCGAGGTTGAGTACCGTGACATCTATCCAGGCGTTGACGTCGTCTACTACGGCAACCAGCGTCAGCTCGAGTTCGACTTCATCGTCGCGCCCGGCGCGAGCACTCGCTCGATTGCGCTCGCGTTCGACGGATCGACTCGTGTGAGCATTGATAAGGAAGGAAACCTGCTCGTAGGCACGAGCGCGGGCACGGTTGTTCAGCACGCGCCGGTCATCTATCAGGAGAACTCAGGCCGCCGCAGCACCGTGCACGGCGGATATGTGCTTCGGGCCGACGGCACCGTCAGCATTGACGTGCGTTCTTACGATCGAAGCCTGCCTCTCGTCATCGACCCCGTGCTCACGTATTCCACCTACCTTGGCGGTTCGAACGAGGAGAGGGTGGCGGGCATCGCGTTCGACACACAGGGCAACATGTATGTGGCGGGCTCGACTTGGGCAATGGATTTTCCAGCCACCGGCTCGCCGGCGATCACTCACGGCAGCCTTAACGGCGACACGTTCGTCGTGAAGTTGAATGCGGCCGGCGACCAGTTCCTCTACGCTACCTACATCGGCGGCAGCGGCTACGAGGCACCAAAAGGCCTTGCGGTTGACGACACGGGGAACACGTATGTGGCGGGGCAGACCTCTTCCTACGATCTTCCGACGATCAACGGCGTCCAGCCCTCGCTGCGCGGCATCAGCGATGGTTTCGTCGCCAAGCTGGATGCGAATGGGTCCGTCGTGTACTCCACCCATCTTGGCGGTAGCGGCGAAGATGGCGTTTCCGGGATCGCGGTCGACGCGCTCGGTCGCGCGTACGTCACGGGTTCCACATTTTCGGGCGACTTCCCCACAGTGAACGCGCTGCAGCCCTCGTTGGGAGGGCACCCGTCGTTCAGGACGACGGATGGCGGTCACACGTGGGCAGGAATCGGCAATGGCTTGGGCGCGACGTGGGTGCAGGCGTTCGCGATCGATCCTGTCAACACCGAGATCGTGTACGCCGGCTCGTACTCCGACGGCGTCTTCAAGAGCACTGACGGCGGTTCGACCTGGACGCGGACGAGTAGTGATCTGCCGCCCTATCCAACAAAGGCGATGGTGGTCGACACTACCGGTGCGCTGTTCGTTGGCACCGACGCAGGCCTGTGGCGGAGTCGCGATCACGGCGACAGCTGGACGATGCTGCAGCTGTGGATGCCTGTTTCCGCCCTGGTGCTCGACACGGCCACAGGGACGCTTTATGCGGGTGCGCCCGACTGGTTCCCGAACGGTGTATGGAAGACTGCCGATGGCGGAGAAACGTGGAACGATACGGGTTTTCCGCGCGGCGTAACCTGCCTGGCCATCAGTCAATCCGTGTTGTACGCGGGCACATCGAACGGCGTACTGAAGAATGCCGGCGGCTGGATGCCGGCGAGCGGCGGCATTCAGGAGGGCGTCACGTCGATCGCGGTCGATCCGACCAATCCCGACGTAGCTTACGCGGGGACCAATAGCGCGCTATTCTTCACGACTTCGGGTGGCAGCAACTGGTCGCCGACGCTGGGGTATCCGATCTACAACGTCGTTGTCGCACCTTCCAATCCATCGATCGTGTACGTGGCTACCTGGTACGGCTCCGGCAGAACCGAGGATGGCGGTCTTAGTGCGCCGATCTGGGGAATAGACTGGCAAGCCACCGGTCCGCAAGGGACGAATCTGTACGTGTTCGCCATCGATCCCCTGGATGCGCGCCGCGTCTACGGAGGCGGCGCCGTAGGATGGGACGCCTTCGTGTCGCGGATCAGCGCGGACGGATCCCATCTCGATTACTCGACGTTTCTCGGCGGTGCGAGCTCCGAATGGGACAGCGACATCGCCGTCGACTCCAGCGGCGCCGCCTACGTTGCGGGAACGACGCAGTCCACCGATTTCCCCGTGCTCACTCCATTCCAGTCGAACGCCGGCGGTCTGATGGACGTGTTCGTCGCCAAGATCTCCGACAGTGGCGCGCTGGTGTACTCCACATACCTCGGTGGGTGGGCGTCGGACTACGCGCCCAGAATCGCCGTGGATGGCAGCGGACAAGCCCACGTGGTCGGCATCACGCTCTCGGCGAATTTTCCGACGGCGAACGCGTTTCAGCCGGTGCATGGCGGCGGGTATTACGACGTGTTCGTCACGACGCTGAACGCGTCGGGCAACGGGCTCGTGTACTCGACGTACCTCGGTGGCAGCGACCAGGAGGACACGTATTCGCAGACTGGTGGACCAGATGTGGCGATCGGTCCATCGGGCGACGCGGTCGTGACCGGATCGACGCGATCGACCAACTTCCCGACGCGCGACGCGATTCAGTCGACCTACGGTGGTGGTCTGAGCGATGCGTTCGTCGCGGAGTTCGACGGCGGCGGACAGATCGTGTACTCGACGTATGTCGGCGGCACCGGCGCTGACTACGGAGCCCGGGTTGCCGTGGATCCTGACGGAGCTGTCGCGATCGCGGGAGCAACGACGTCCACTGATTTTCAGACGCGTCACGCGATTCAATCCTCGAACGCCGGTGCGGAGGACGTCTTCATCGCGCGCATCGGCGAGGGCACCGCGCCTCCCGACACCACACCTCCTACGTCGGGGGTGAGTCTGGCGGGAACCACGGGCTCGAACGGTTGGTTCAAATCGAGCGTCACCGTCACGCTGAACGCCGCTGACGACGAGGACGGAACCGGCGTGGCGTTTGTCGACTACAGCCTCAACGGCGGCGCGTGGCGGCGCTACACCGGACCGTTCGTGGTCGCAGCGCAGGGCGCGGCCGTCGTCAGCGCGCGCGCGACCGACAGGGCAGGGAACGTCCAGAATCCGGCGGCCTCGAGCACGTTCAAGATTGACTCGGTCGCACCCGCGATTACCGTGGCTTCGCCGACCGCAACCGAGTATCTGCACACCGCGTCGGTGCAGGTGTCGTTCGCTGCAGCGGATTCGCTGTCGGGCCTCGCGAATGCCGCCGCGACGCTCGACGATACGAGCGCGGCCAACGGACAGACGATTCAGCTGCTCAGCCTGCCGCTGGGTACGCACATATTCACCGTATCGGCGTCCGACCGTGCCGGGAACACCTATGCGACCGGAGTCGGATTCACGATCATCGCGAACATCGATACGCTGGTTGGTGCGGTGAACACGTTCGTCGCGTCCGGCCAGATCGACGCGTCGGTGGGCCGGAGTCTCCTCTCGAAGCTCAATGACGCGAATCAGCTGCTATCGCGCGGAAATGTGACCGGCGCGCGCGGCAAGCTTGCAGATTTCAAGAATCTGGTTTCCTCGAAGAGCGGACAAGGAATCACACCCACGGTCGCGCAGCTGCTGATTGCCGACGCCGACTACGTGATCGGCACGCTGAGGTAGAAATACCGTAGGGCGGGGTCTTAAGACCCCGCCCTACAGGCGGGCCGACGTGAAACACGCGATGGGGAAAGACCTTGCAGACTGAAGACGAACGGTGCGCCGAGGCGAGGAAGTTCCGGCGTCTCGACGAGGCATTCCGTGCGGGCGATCTGGCCGCATTGCGGGCGGCAGTGGAAGATCCCGCTGCCGTGCCAAACGGCCCGATGCCGCTGACGATCGGGTCGTGTCTCGTCTACGCTGTTTATCACAGTCCGCTGCTATTCATCCGCACGCTCCTCGAGATCGGCGCGGACCCGAACGCTACGGCGAACGACGGTTTTCCGCCGTTGATCGCGGCTTTGAGCTGCCTTCGCCATGTTTCCGGAGCGGCGAAACGAACCGACGTCCACGACGTGCTGCGGCTGCTGCTCTCGTCCGGCGCGGATCCGAACCAGCGCGGGATCAACGACTACACGGCACTTCACATGGCCGTAGCGGAGCGCGATGCGCTCGCGGTCCAGATTCTTCTGGACGCCGGAGCAGACCCCGAGCTCCGTACGCGAATCGACGATTATGAAACCCCGCTCGAGATGGCAGTTGCGGGTGGGCGGGACGACGTCGCCGCGATTCTACGGCGACGGGGTCAGCCCGTTCGCGAGAGGATGCGCCCAGGCCTGCGCCTTCTTCTCGACATACCCGGCACGGGCGAGCTGGTGCGGCGCCAGCGCCGTTATCTGATTCGATTGCGACTCTGGCTGCGCGGCGGAGAGCCGGTCCGGTGGGACAGCGTCCCGGGCGTGCCGATCGACGTCAGACGACTGGAAGACGATGGAGAGACGTTGATTACCGAGCAGGAGATCCATCGCCGTTCGCTTGTCAATGGACTCTTCTACGGTGTGCAAGGGATGCGCGTGGGCGGAACCCGCCGGCTCGAGATCGCACCGCACCTCGCGTATGGTGAGCAGGGGTTACCAGGCAGAATTCCCTCGAACGCGCACGTGACCGCGGAGATCACCATTCTCGAGTTCCGGTCCTGACGAGATCGCTGCCGTCAGCGGCAGCTGCGATGCGCTCAGTCGACGTTCGGCCGGATCGTGTCGCCGACGCGGATCGTTCCTTCGGTGAGGATCTGTGCCCGCAGCCCGCCGCGGTGGGCCATCTCCTTCATCACACCAGGCTTGGTGAGCCTCTCGAGATGCGAGCACGGCTCGCAGAGACGCGTGCCGCGCAGGAGCACCGTCCCGACGCGAAACTCTCGCTTGACGAGATGATTCAGTGGAACGCCGGACGTGACAATGTTCCGCCGCGTGTCTGCCGCGGAAAGATTCATATCGAGGGCATCGACGCTCTCGAGCTCGATGAGCGTGATGTCGCGTCCTCCCTCGCTCGGTGTCTGTGAGAACGTTCCGACCCCGGCGAAGTACCTGTCGCCCTCGAGCCCGCGACTCGGAACAGCCCGCGCTTCGGTGAGTGACTGCATCGCGGCGGAGCTGGTCGGTGCGATGTGAATCGAAACGACGCGCCCTTCGAACATGGCGCAGATGCTAGCACGGCTGTCGTCTCGATGCGGGTGACTGAAACGCCAATGGCGTGATTACCGCCTCGCTGCCGCACTCGCTGCCGTCCGTGTCATGGTGAGTACTTCGTACTCCATGCGCGCGGTGCCGTTGCGGAAACCGATCGACTTGTAATTCTCGCGGAAGCTCCCGCTCATCACACCATTGCCCGACAGAATCGTGTCCCAGTGAATTTCGCGAGTCCCGACGACGTTCTCATGGTCCCAATCGAACAGGTCGGCGACGCCACCCCAGGTCAATGCTCCGGCGTTGCCGACAGTCCCGCGATACGCTTCATCGCCCAGTGTGACAGCGACACTGGTCAGATCGGCGGGATCCTGAGCGAGATCGACAACGATCCGATACACGTTGCCCGTCACGTAGACTGTCCGGCACCACCCGCCGTCGTGATCGGACAGGTCCCCGTCGTCCTGACAAGACAAAACCCGGTACTGTCCGTCCCACCGGCCGCCATAGTTGTTGACGACCTGCACGCTCTTCGAGACTTCGCGGCCCTGATAGGACGCAGTCAAACTGAATGTCCCCTGGCTTCGACCCTCCACGTGTCCGCTGGCGTCGACGGTCGCGATTGCGGAATTGCTGCTCCTCCAGTCCGGCGTCACGTTGCCAACGGTACCATTGGAAAACGTGGCGCTGGCCGTATAGCTCGTCGGGCTGCCCGTGAGGATGCCGTCAGCGCCGGCGATCGTCAGTCCGCCGAGTGTCGGCGATACGTTGTCGGGGGTGACAAGCCGCGTTCCGTCCCCGCCGCATCCGGCGATCAGAAAGGCCACCGAGACGACGCTAGCGAACTTGAATCCACGCATGTGAGCCTCCGGGGTCAACTTCTCCATTCTTTAACGTCCGCCGAGGCGAAAACGGACTGATGTGCGAGCGGAAGTATGCGCCGGAAGCGCGACGCTGGCGCGTGGTATTAAATTGGGTTTTGGGGGGCGGGATAAAACCCGCCCCACCGCTCCTTACAGCGTCTTCAGGAACTCGACGAGATCGGCCTTCTGCCTGTCGCTGAGCCCCAGCCCGAACAGCGTGTCGTAGTGGTTGACGAC
>JBKPTT010000133.1:0-12631 GCA_046735635.1 Acidobacteriota bacterium
GTTGAGGATCACGTCGATACGGCCGTATTGCTCGACGGCGGTGTCGACAAGCGCCTGCACCTGCGCCGGGTCGGTCACGTCGGTGACGACCGACAATGCCTGGCCGCCGTTTCCTCTGATCTCGTCGACCAGCATCTGAAGCCGCTCGGCGCGTCTCGCGCCAAGGACCACTGTCGCCCCGCGCCCGGCGAGATAGCGCGCGGTCGCTTCGCCCAGACCACTGCTGGCGCCGGTAATGACGAGAACCTTGCCCGTGATGCTGGTCTTCACTTCGCCGCTTCGCTCTGCTTGTGAGTGTGCTCCCCGACTCCACCGGAGAGACGGGCTGAGACTGCACGCGTGATTTCCTCATCTGCGTTCACCCTGACGAGCGTAACGGACCGCGTCAGTCGTTCTGTGCCTATTCCTGCGGAAATCGGCCGTCAAATGAGGTGAAATGCCGGAGGTTTAGGCAAGCTCGCCAACGGTCGCGGTTGTACCATCGGGTCTCATGAGATCCACTGCCTCGGTCTCGAGAGAGCGCAGCGTCGAAGGGCCCAGCGAGTTGTCGCTGCGAAGATTCGCCAATCTGGTTGCGCGCTACGCGCCGCACGATGGCGCTTTCCCGCTGCGCCTGCCGGGAACGTTCGTGGTGCGGCGCTCGCATATGACCACCGAGCCCATGTACGCAACCATGCGCCCTGCGGTCTGCATCGTGGCGCAAGGTGCCAAGGTCGTCATGGTCGGGCGCGACGTCGTCGAATACGACCCGACACATGTGCTCGTCCTCGCCGTCGATCTTCCGATTTCCAGCCAGGTGATTCGAGCCAGCCGCAGGGAGCCCTATCTCGGTTTCATCCTCGACCTCGATCCCGTACGTGTCGCTGAACTCGCCACGCGGGTATTTCCACACGGCGTTCGCAAGCCGTCTGACGTTCGAGGCCTCTACGTCGGCCACTCGACGGACGGTCTCGTGGATGCGGTGACACGATTGCTCGACCTGATGGCGGACCCTGAAGAGGCGGAGATGCTGGGGCCGCTCGTCGTCGACGAGATCGTCATCCGGTTACTGCGTACGGCGGTCGGTCCGAGAGTGGCGCAGATCGGACAGCCACAGTCGGGCGTTCAGCGCGTCGGTGAGGCCGTGTGCTGGATTCGGGCGCATTTTGCGCAGCCGGTCACGGTCGACGAGATGGCCGCCTCCGTCCACATGAGCGCCTCTTCCTTTCACGAGCGTTTCAAGGCCGTGACCTCGCTGAGTCCGCTGCAATACCAGAAGGTCCTTCGGCTGCACGAAGCACGGCGGCTGATGCTGTTCCAGAGGATGGACGCGACCGATGCGAGCCACCGCGTCGGCTATCTGAGCCCATCGCAGTTCAGCCGGGAGTACGCGCGGTTCTTCGGAAACGCGCCTACCAGAGATATCGCGCGGGTACGTGAGGAGGGGTTTGCGCATGGCGACGGTGACGTTTGAGGGTTCGAAGATGAACAAATGGTCCTTGGGCTCGTTGGCCGGGCCTCATCGTCGCGATGAGCGTCGGCACCGCCGCTGTCTCGCAATCACCGGGTCCCATCGTGACGATCGATGGCGGGGAACTTCAAGGCGTGCTCGCCGACGGCATCGTCTCCTTTAAAGGCATTCCGTTCGCGGCGCCTCCGGTTGGCGAGCTGAGATGGCGGCCACCACAGCCCGCCACCCGGTGGACGGGCGTACGCCAAGCCACGGAATTCGGGGCCGATTGCATGCAGGGCCGCTTCGGACCGCCGCCCGCCGCGGTCCCGGGTGCGCCGGCGCCTCGGATGCCGTCAGAAGACTGCCTCTACCTGAACGTGTGGCGCCCCGAAGACCCGGCCGCGCGCGATCTGCCCGTGATGGTCTGGATCTACGGAGGCGGCTTCACGGGCGGCTCCAGTGCGTCGCCCAACACGTCGGGTGTGGGCTTCGCCAAGCAGGGCGTGGTCCTTGTCGCGATGAACTACCGCGTGGGCCGCTTCGGCTTCTTCGCGTTTCCAGCGTTGCGGGACGAACATCCCGACGAGACCAAGGGCAACTACGCCTACATGGACCAGATCGCGGCCTTGCAGTGGGTGAAACGAAACATCACTGCCTTCGGAGGCAATCCGAACAATGTGACGATTTTCGGGTTTTCCGCCGGCGGTGTCTCCGTTCACAGCATGTTGGCTTCGCCGATGGCGCGCGGCCTCTTCCAGAAAGCGATCGTCGAGTCCGGCGGGTCGCGGGACAGCGTGCTCACCGCGCGGCCAATGCGTGCCAACGGTGTCGATCCGAATTATCCGGTGTCGGCCGAGACGATCGGCATCACATTCGCGAAGTCGATGGGAATCGATGGCACCGACCAAGCCGCCCTGGCCAAGTTGCGAGCGCTCAACGCCGACGAAGTGCTGCGAGGCGCTCCGGCTCAGCCAGGGACGAACGCGCCATCGTACGAGACGACGCCGATCTTCGACGGCAAATTGATCACCGAGACCGCGGAGACCGCCTACAAGGCCGGCCACCAGCCGCGCGTTCCGCTGCTGCTTGGCAGCAACATGGGTGATACCGCCGGCAACCGCGTGCGTGCGCGCAGCAAAGACGAGTTGTTCGCACGCTACGGCCAGTGGAGCGCCGAAGCGAAGGCGGCCTACGATTCCGACGGCACGACGGACCTCGCCACACTGGTGCAGCGGGCCAATGACGACTTCGGTCAGGCCGAGGCAGCGCGCTTTGCCGCGGATGCCTTCGCGGCGAAGGGATTGCCGGTTTATCTGTACCGGTTCTCCTACGTCCAGACTTCGATGCGGGAACAGATGCGAGCGGGAACTCCGCACGGCGGTGAGATCGCCTACGTGTTCGGCACGCTGTCGGGAGGCCGCGGCGGTGCACCGACGCCCGACGATCTGTCGGTCTCGCGCCTGGCACAGAGCTATTGGGTCAACTTCGCCAAGACTGGCGATCCGAACGGACCCGGCCTGCCAACGTGGCCGCGCCACGTCGCCGACGACGGGCAGATCTTTGAGTTCCGGGCCGACGGCTCTGCGGGCGCTGGACCCGATTCGCGGAAAGCACGACTTGACGTGACGCGGAAGGCCACCGAATCCGGCAAGCGTGCGGATTTTTGACAATGACGCGCACCGCGTTTCTGACGACGCTGGTTCTGACAGCTTTGGCATCCGTGGAGCATGGAGCGTCGCCGCGCGCGTCGGTGACACACCTCGGCATCACACAGGTCCGCGACGGTACGGCAGTGCACTGGATGGAAAAAGTGAACGACGAGAAATACGGCGCCGCGGTGTCGAATCCCCAACAAGGCAGCGTCAGGCCCTCGGGTGATCTGCAGCGACGAGTCGCGCCCGGTCTGGCGCCGCTGACCGACGACGTGCTGTATGGTGACGTGTGGCAACGGCCCGAGTTGTCGCCGCGCGACCGGAGCCTCGTCACCATCTCGGTGTTGATCGCCACCGGAAAGACAGCACAACTGACCGGCCACTTGACTCGGGCGCTTGCCAACGGTGTCAAGCCAAGCGAAGCCTCCGCGCTTCTCGCGCATCTGGCGATCTATTGCGGCTGGCCGAGCGCGGTCTCGGCGCTCGAGGTCTACGATCAGGTCTATACGGCGCGGAACATCGACGCCAGCAGTCTGCGCGCGATGACTCCTCGGCTGCCGGCTCCCGCCTCAGAAGCGGCGCGCGCGAGAGCCACCAGCGCCGGTTTGGGCACCGTCGCCCCGAAGTTCGTACAGCTCACCAACGACGTGGTCTTCGACGAGCTGTGGCGACGGCCAGATCTCACTGTACGCGATCGCAGCCTCGTGACCATCGCCGCGCTCGCCGCAACAGGCGACGACGACCAGCTCGACGTGTATCTGCGGCGGGGAGTCGAGAACGGTCTTACCCGCGCGCAGATCGTCGAGGCGTTGACGCATCTGGGCTTCTACGCTGGCTGGCCCAAAGCGACCAAGGGATTGACGGCGGTCGCAAAGACACTTCGCCGCTGATAGAACAGACGCCTGCCGAACGGCCAGGCGCTGACCAGAAACCCATACATCGACGATGCGCAGGTGCGCAATCGAAGTCCCGCCGCGCCGTCCGCGACTCAACGAGCGCCGGATGCCGCTGGAACGCGACTTCGCGACCTAACGGACTCCGGGTATCGGATTCTGACCCCGGAATAAAGGTCGCTTGTGGTATGCTGCTCGGCCGTTGCCGCGCACTGCGCCCGGCCTCGAGCGTATCGAGTCGCCTGGGTCGTTCCTCCTACAGTTCAGTCCAGCTACGAGACGACATCCGCCCGACGTCGCATCGATGCTCGAGGAGTAGCGAGTGCGACAAAGGAGTCGTTCATGTCCGGTCGCAAAGCCCCCGTCGTCCGCCCAACCGAACGCCGAGGCACGCCGAGCTCGGGCCGCATCGTCACGCTCGTGCTCGGACAGGGACACGGTTTCATCCGGTTGACGAGCGATCGCAAGGTGTTCTTCCATCGAAGCGACCTGTGCGAGGGAACGTCGTTCCATGATCTGGCGGTGGGCAACCGGGTGAAGTTCGAACTGCTCGAGGACGCCATCAGCGGTCCGCGGGCTCTGCGGGTCGAGCGCCGGCGACCTGCTGACGCGAGGTCACCGAAGAGGGTCGCGCGCCAGCGAAGCGGCGGGCGAGAGAGCGTGTAGGAGATCCGCACCACAAACGGTGCGGTGTTCGTTACCACCGCCGCGGCGAGTAACGGTCGCCGCCGGCGAGCCGCTCCTGATTCCAGACCTCGCCGCACTTCAGACAGCGCCAGTACGACGTCGCCGTCGCCTTCTTGCCGGCGGTCGTGAGATCGATCGACCGGCAGACTGGACACGCCGTGGGCGGCGGAACTTCTTCCTGGCTCAGGCGATCAGGCACTCATGCCGCACGCCCCGCACGGCCACAGCGATACCGTGATGCGGATGTGCTCACGGCATCTTCTCAGGATGCTCCGTGTCGTACAGGACGCGCGCGATACTATCGCCCGGTGCCGCTCTCGCCGCGAGCGCAAAGACAATGATGGTGCCGGCGACGAAGCAGATCGTCACCCCTAGAGCAAATGCGGAAAGCATGGAAACCTCAAGTGCCTGCGAGAACAGGTGTGCCGTCGGCTTTGATGAGCCAGGCTGCCCGCAGGACGGCAGGAGGATTCAGGAAAGCTGGCTAAAGCATACCACGTTTGGTCGCTTGCCACATTGGGCCGCGCGAGGTTCGAGAGAAGCCCGGACCATCAGCGATCCGGGCTGTCCTATCTCGCTCGGTCGAGAAATTACCAGCGCGGTTCGCGCCGCTGGCGACCGCCGCCGAAGCCCCCACCGCTCGAGCGCACCGCCATCGGTTTCGCTTCGTTGACGGTCAGGCTCCGGCCGCCCACTTCGCGCTGGTTGATCTCGGCGATCGCGCGCTGTGCACCTTCGACATCGGTCATCTCGACGAAGGCAAAACCGCGCGCTTGTCCAGTGGTTCGATCGCGGACGACGTTGACGGTGTTGACCTGACCGGCGGCCTCGAACAAGGCGTGCAAATCAGATTCGGTGGTTTCGTACGGCAGGTTGCCGACGTACAGCTTGGTGTTCATGAACGACTCCTGCATCCGTTGTTGGATGCAAATGCTCTGATGGCGGGCCCGAGCGGAATGCTCGGCGACGGAACGCAGGAGAGACGAAACGCTCGGATCTGATGCGGAATGTCGGTACGCGCTGCTGTCAGAAAAGCAATTCAAGCATATCACAGACTGGGCGTATACTGAGGCACCTGCTTTTCTGAGCCTTCCGGCCATCCCGGCCAGAGCCCTCACCAAAGCCTTCCTGCTTGTGAGGGCGTGATGATGCTTCGGCGCTTCCTGCTACACGTTTCTCATTCGCGGCGCGACGGAGAGCGGCTGCAATGATCAGACGTCCCGACAGCATCAGTACGTTCGAGTTCGCGGTCTTGTCCGGCCTTCGGGCGGCGCAGTTGTATCGTGGCTGCGCGCCGCGTGTCGCGCCATCGGCGAAGATTGCGATCACCGCGCAGCAGGAAGTCGCGGAGCGGAAAGTGCAACGGGCGAAAGCGGACGATCCGACCTAATCGACGCAGGTCAACGTGTTGAGCACACCGTTTCCGACGCGGCCGTCTGACGTCGTGGCGCTGACGCTGCCCGAGTTCACCTGTCAGCTGAACTCGAGCGAGACCGTGTCGATCGACCTCGTATGCCACCGCTTCCCGGACGACATGAACCGTGCGGTGGTCTGGTTCATCCGTTTTCGCGCGCTGACGGCCTGGTGCGCACGCACGGACACGGCGTCGTGGCTGCGATTGAAGCCTTCGCGCACCAGCCACGCCTGCGAGCTGGCTGCGAGCTTCGAGTTGAACGAGCACTGGGAATTCGACGCCGAGCGGTTTCGTACAGCCGTGGATTCGGTCGCTGCTCGACGTGAAGGCCCGGCTCGCGCGCGATGACTCGCGGTGCGTCCCGCCGAAGTCTTAATTCTTTAATTGACAAGCGTCCGACGCGCTGGTACAGTCATCGCCTTAAATCTGAATTATTTAATAGTTAAAGGCGACGCGCATGGCAAGAAAACAATCGGCCGCGCTGACCGACGCCGAAGCCGCAGTCATGGCCGTCGTCTGGAGATTGGGCAAAGCATCGGTCGGCGACGTCGTCGCGGCGATGAACGAGACGCGGGCTGTCACGTACAGCACGGTCCAGACGATTCTGAGAATCCTGGAAACGAAGGGGTATGTGACGCACGACAAGGTCGCTCGCGCCTTCATTTATCAGCCCGTGGTCGACGAGCGGCAGGCACGGCGGCGGGCACTGCGTCATCTCGTCAACCGGCTTTTCGAGGGATCGCCATCGCTGCTCGTGCTGAACGTCCTGGAGGACGAGGACATCGACCCGGCAGAGCGCGAGCAGCTCAGGAGACTGATCGAACGCGCCTAGACGGATAACTGTAGGAGCGTGGACATGGACGCGACGTTGAACTGGTTGTGGCAGGGAGGGGCGCTGGCGCTGGCCGCGTTCGTGATGCTGCGCGCACTTGCCCGCGCGAGCGCCAATGTCCGGTACCTGGTGTGCTGGGCCGTCGCGCTCCTCGTCGTGGCGCTGCCCGCGCTTCCCCGTGTCGAGTCGACAGCGATGTCCGACGCCGCCATCCCTGGCATCGTGAGCGGCGCGATGGTTTCGCTGCCCGACGCCTGGTGGACGTCGAGCCTCGTCATGGTTGCCGCGTGGATGGCATGGGTCATCGTCCACGGCGTCAGGTTCGTCTCGGCCATCGCTGCGATCCGTCTCGCGCGCGCGCGCAGTCGGGCGTTTCCGCCGGACGTGGAATCGGCGCTGCCACATTGGGATCGCCTTCGCGCCGAGGGACGTCGCGCCACGTTGGTCGTGTCGGATTCGGTGGCGACCGCCGCTGTGCTCGGGTGGGGACGGCCGGTGATCGCCGTCGCGCCGTCGGCGGTGAAGATGCTCGACGTGCAGGAACTGGATCGCATCCTGATCCACGAATGGGCGCACGTCCAGCGTCGCGATGACCTCGTCAACATTCTCCAGATCGGTATCCGCATGATCGCCGGGTGGCATCCCGCACTGTGGTGGCTCGACCGCCGTTTGCACATCGAGCGAGAGATCGCCTGTGACGAGATGACTGTCGCGATCGCCGGCTCGCCGAAATCCTACGCAGCCTCTCTGATGAAACTCGCCACGCTCGCAGGCAGATCGCAGGTGATCCACGGGGCGCCCGCGGCGCTCACCTCGTCCTGCCTGCGTGCCCGTGTCGTCAAGATCGTGTCACCGCGGAAGTCGATCGCGCCGATCTGGTCGCGCAGCATCGCCGCAGCGATCCTCACGATCCTCGGCGTGATGTCCGTGGGCGTTGGGGGACTGACGCTTGTCGCGACCGCCTTCGCCTCTCCGCTCGCCCCGCCGCGGATCCCGACTGCGCATCCGAATCCGCTTGCGCCCGCCGCACTGCCGGCGTCTTCTTCATCGAATGGCACGGCGCACCAGTCAACAGGTCGAAGCGTGGGCCGGTCGCCGTCCGCTCGCCCTTCGGCGCCGAAACCGTCTCTCCCCGCGCCGGAACCGCGCACTGAACCGGCGCTGCCGACGACGCCCGAAACGGCAAGTGCTGGAGAGCCGACGTCCGGGCCAGACGCAGCCACGGACCCTGGCCGCGAGACCACGGCGCCGCTGCCGAGCGCGGAGCTCCCTGCGCCCGGCCAGCCCGCCGTCACCGCGGACATGCCTGGAGCTCCATGGGCGGCGGTGTCGGCAGGCGGCACCGCCATCGGACGGAAATCCAAGGACGCTGGCGTCGCGACCGCCGGTTTCTTCACCCGGTTCGCCAAGCGCGTCGCCGGCTCGTTCTAGAGGCACCCGTGCGAATCCACCTCGTGAACCCAAGCGACGTATCGTTCGGGACCGCCGTCATCACCCCACGGTGGCAGTACGTGCTCGCCGCGGCGACGCCGGCGCGTTACGGAACGCCGATCCTGATCGACGAAACGCTGGACGCCATCGACGAAGACTCGATTCAACCCGGCGACGTGATCGGCATCGGCATTCACACAGGAAACGCGCTGCGCGGCTATCGCCTCGGCCGGATCGCCCGCGCGCGAGGCGCGTTCGTCGTCTTCGGCGGCATTCACGCTACGCTGTTTCCGGACGAAGCGCGCGAGCACGGCGCCGCTCACGCCGTCGTGACGGGCGACGGCGACCTCGTCTGGGCGACGGTCCTCGATGACTGCGATCGGGGCGATCCGCGGCCGCTCTACGGCGGTGGGCGCATCGATGGCGACGCCTTCTATCCTGCGCGGTGGGATTTGCTGCCGAAGGATCGTTACATGTGGGCGTCGGTCCAGACGGTCCGTGGGTGTCCGAAGCACTGCTCGTTCTGTTCGGTGTGGCGCACCGACGGCCAGAAGCCGCGCCAGCGTGACGTGAACCTCGTCGTGCGTGAGATCGTCCAGCTGCGCCGCCAGGGCTTCCGTTTCATCGTACTCGCCGACGACAATTTCTACCCGGTCACGCTCGCTGATCTGGCGGCGGCAGACCGCCGCACCGACAAGAGCCAGCTCGCCTCGTTGACGAGGATCCGCGACGAACGATTCGAGCTGATGGCACGTCTCGAGCAGCTGCCGGACGACATGGTCTTCTACACCCAGATCACGATGGAAGCGGCGGAGGATCCCGCGTTTCTCGCCGCGATGCGGCGCGCGCACATTCGCGGGGCGCTCGTCGGTGTCGAGTCGGTGACGCCCGAGGGCCTGAAGGCGGTCTTCAAGGATTTCAACGAGGCGGGCGAAGGTCTTGTCGAGCGGCTGCAGGCCTTCAGGCTGGCCGACGTTCACGTACTGGGCTCCTTCATTTTCGGCCTGCCGACCGACACGCCCGATACGTTCGCCGCGACGGCGGATCTTGCGCAGCGCGCGGGAGTCTCGTTCGCGCAGTTCGTCATGCTGCAGCCGCTCCCCGGCACCGTCGACTTCGCCAAATGGGAACGTGAGGCGACCGACGTGCCGAGCGTCGACGGCGTGCCGCTGACGCGGTACTGGCTGATCCCGCCAGAGCGGCGTCCACGCGTGTACACGCCGCATCCGCGGATGACCGCCGACGAGCTCCGGTCGCGCACGCAAGCCGTCTGGGATCGCTTCTACGCGTTGCCTCTGGTGTGGCAGCGCGCGGGCTTCCTGAAAAGCCTGCGCGCGCGCCTCGCGTTCGTGCTGATTTCCAAGCTGTATCGACAGATGTACGCCAACACGGGCATCGCCGCCGACAGCGCCCGCGTCCGGCGCTCGGCGCTGTGGGCGCGATGGCTGGCGCGGTTCGCCCGCCGTCTGTTCGCGTCCGATCCGATGCCAGCGCTGCGCGAGCCGGGGCGCGTGAATGGCGCCACTGGCCGGCGGATTCCCCTCGTGACCGTTCCCTGAGCGACTGCCATGGACATCCGGCTCGTGACGATGCTGCTGCTGCCGATCGCGCTAGTGGCGGGCTCCGGCGCCCCGACAGTGGATCCGTCGAGGACGTTTCTTATGACGGCATTCGATCTGTCAGCCACCGAGATCGGGCGCCTCGACCGTGGTGAGGTCATCTCGCGGACGCTCGAGGTCAAGAACCGCCGCGAGCTCGCGACGCTCGGCATCGTCTGGATCAACACGTCACCTTCCAGATACGTGGAGCGGCTCGCCGACATCACGACGTTCAAGCGGACGGGGGACGTGCTGCAGGTCGGTGTGTTCAGCAGCGTTCCGCAAGCCGGAGACATTGCGGCCCTGAGCATCGACGAGGCCGAACTGAAACGGTTGCGCCAGTGCCGTGTGGGCAACTGCGACGTGCGCCTGCCCGCGGACGTCATCGAACGCGTCCAGCGCGAAATCCACTGGGACGCGGCCGACGCGTCTCGACAAGCGAGCGCGCTCATCCGGCAACAGCTCGTGGACTATGTCGCTCGCTACCGCCAGCGGGGAACCGCGGCGGAAATGGAGTACGCGGATCGCGGACCGCGACTGAATGTCGCCCTCGAATTCGCCTCGCTGCTCGAGGCAGACACCTTCACGTCGAGGTATGCGCCGCGACTGCGGCGCCATCTGCTCGAATACCCCGCGTCTTCAGGCAATGGGATGACGGACTTCGTCTATTGGTCCAAGGAGCTCGTCCGCGGCCGGCCCGTCATCAGCATCACGCACGTCGCCACGGCGGCGGCGGTCGACGATTCACCCGTGGCGTACGCCGTCGGCTCGAAACAGATCTACGCGATGCACTATTTCGACGCCTCACTCGGGCTGACGCTGTTGGTGCCCGATCGCAGACCGGCTTCATCAGGGACGTTCGTCGTCTATCTGAACCGATCGCGGATCGATCTGTTCGACGGGCTGTTTGGCGGCGTCACGCGGCGGATCGTGGCCGGCCGGGCGCGGGGGCTGGTGGCCGAACAGCTTCAGCGGCTGCAGCGCGTCATGGCGGTCGCCTCACCTCAAGGCAGGTGAATCGGTCGTTCGACATGTGGCGCCGGTCTGACGCCCGCGCGTTTCGCGGATACCGCGGCGCCGAGTGAAGCGATCCTGCTGGTCACGGCACGCCGCTGTCGCCGGCCACGAAAACTGCGCCGCCATCGGGGCCGGTTTGCGCACCCGCCTCAACAGGACGTAGAAGGCCCTGATTCTACGCGCCCGGTAATTCCGGCAATGGCGCCGCGGTGAACAACCGCCGGCACGGCCGGGCGATGAGCCGCGCCCAGCGGTTGGCTCGATTCACACGGGCGCTATCGGTGGCGATGCCGGTGTTCGCGTACATCTGTCGATACAGCTTCGAAAGCAGCACAAAGGCGAGCCGCGCGCGTAGCGTCGGGGTGCACCGGGAGCGCTCCCAGACGCGACGGAGACTGTAGAACCGATCCCACACCGCTTGCGTGCGCGCACGAATCTCGTCGGGCGTCATCACGGGATGAGGCGCGTACACCTTGGGTCGATCCGCCTGCGGGATCAGCCAGTGACGAGTGACCGGAATCCCGCCCACCTTCTTCGCCTCGGCGCCGACCTTCTTCTCCCACGCGTCGAAGTCAATGGTGCCTGGATACGGCGTCAGCATCACAAACTGCGCGAACGCCAGCTCCGCGCGCTCGGCGACATCTGCCGTCGCCTCGAACGTCGCAGGCCGATCGCTCGGCAAGCCAAAGATGAAAGAGCCGAGGACGTACACGCCGCGCTCGCGAAACTTGCGCAGCCGCTGGACCAACGCCTCGCCGACCTCGTTGAAGCCTTTGTAGACGTCCTTCAGCCCTTCGGGCGTGACCGCCTCGACGCCGACGAGCGCGCCCTTGATGTTGGCGCGTCGCATCGCGTCGAGGAACGCCTCGTCCTCTGCCGCTTCCATCGTGATCTGCGTGAAGAAGACCATGTCGCGCGGCAGCTGCGCCAGCCTGGCCATCAGCTCGAATCGCTCCGCGCGCAACGATCGCAACTGTTCGAGCCGGGGGACGTTACCCTGCCGCTCCGCCATGGCGATATCGGTGAGCGTGACTGGATAGAAGTTGTCGTCGGCGAGCGCCACGAAGCGGAATCCACGCCGGCGCAGCTCCACAATCTCTGCCACGACGGTGTCGACGCCACGCTGGCGCGGCTTCTGCCCGTCGGTGCGCCAGACCGAACAGAACGAGCAATGCTTCGGGCATCCGCGTACGGTCTGCACCGACCCCCACATGTATCGGCCTTCGGGCAGGAGATCCCAACGCGCAGGGACGAACTGGTCGGCGTCGACGCGTCCACCCTCATATCGTGGCTGGAGCGTGCCGTGTACGGCCTGATCGATCACCAGCGGCCACACCATGTCGCCGTCGCCACGGACGACGGTGTGCGCGCCGCCCCGTTCATGGGCCTCCTCGGGATACAGCGTGGCGTGTATGCCGCCGAAGACCACCGTCGCCCCGCGCGCTCTCACGGCCGTACCAATTTCATAGCCGCGCAGCGCATTTCCCGTGTGGATCCCAATCCCCACGATGTCGCCGGCGTGAACCGTATCGAGATCGAGCGGCTCGAGCGTCTCATCGACGATGCGTGGTCGTCCGTACCGGGCCGGTGTGGCCGCGCCCAGAACGAACAGCCAGCGCGGCGTAATCACGCCGACGCCGAAGGAGAGATGGCTCGGATTCACAAGGTGGACCGT
>JBKPTT010000134.1:0-11522 GCA_046735635.1 Acidobacteriota bacterium
GGACACGCCCGGCGAGTCCATCTGGATGGCAGCATCCTGTCCGCGCCCGATGAGGTTCACCCCTTCCAACAGTGGGATCTGCCGCGGGCCCTCCACCAGCCACAGCTTGACGCGACGCTGTTCAGGGCGGCTCGCACCGACATCCTCGACGAGCTCGCCCACGAACCGATAGCCAAATCCGTAAATGGTTCGGACGAATTTCGGGTTGGCAGCCGAGTCGTGAAGCGCCCGTCGGATCTCGGCGACGAGCGATGCAAGGTTCGTCTCCTCGACGAACGTCGACGGCCACAAGTGCTGCTGCAATTCACCTTTCGATACGGCACGGGCGCAGTTTGCGACGAGCAGCGCCAGCAGATCGAAAGCCTTGGGGGACAAGTGAACCTCGGCGTCACCCGCGAGCAGTTGTCGTGTGCCGGGAGTGAGCGTGAAGTCGCCGAACCGATAGGGCAATGCCGCCTCCCGTCGGCGGGGAGCACGAAAGCGGTTCGCCTCCCGCCGACGGAGATATTTTAGCGGCGCGCGTGACGACTCGAGTCGGAGCTGGATCGATTAGAGCGCCCTCAGAAACGCAACGAGGTCCGACTGCTCCTGCGCGGTCAGGCCGATGTTGAACCGGCGGTTGTAGAACGCGACCACGTCGGCCAGCGTCGGCGCGAACCCGTTGTGGAAGTAGGGGGCACGCGCGGCGACACCACGCAGAATCGGTCCCTTGAAAAGCGACATGTCCTTCCACTTGCCGGTAATCAGCGCCCGTCCGGGATCCGTCGTCTGCAGAACTTCGCCCGTTGTGTTGTTTCGGAAGGTGTACAGCGGCATGTCGGGTGTCCGAACGTCCACGCCTGTGAGGCCGAGATCGAGCGGCAGCGACGTCGAATGGCTGCCCACGTTCGGCGCATTGTGACAGGTCGTGCAGGTGCCCGGGAGCGCTGCCACGCCGAGCGCGTCGTTCACACCGCGTACATTGGCTATCGTGAAGCGGCGCGCGTTGAACAGTGACTGTCCGCGCGCGACCGCCTCGCGAGTGTCGCTATACACGTCCCAACCGGAGCTGGACACGTTCTGCCAGGGATCGAACAGCGTGAATGCACGTGGATTGAACCCGGGACTCAACGGGTCATTGATGCCCGAGTAGTACGTCTGCCGCGACAGCGTCAGCGGACCGCCTCCCGCGCGCTGCCCGTTCAAGACGCCCGCGGCGTTGTCGACGGACTGCGCCGTGAACAGTCCCATCTCGAAGTTTACGATTGCGTTCCGGGCATCCTCGGCCAGCGGATTGATCGCTGCGGCGTGGCCGAGCGTGGCGCCGTTGGCCTGGTCGCTCAGGTCGAAGTGGATCGACTTTTCCGGAAACGTCTCGCGGCCGTCCCACATGACCGCGGCGAGAAACGGCAGATTCGTGGACGGCAGCGGGCGGCGGAACAGCGACAGCTCGGCGGCAGATGCGTAGCCGTACGGATCGTCCACATCGATCAGCTCGAACTCGGAATCCGAGGGCATCCCGATTCCGACGCGGACGAGACCTTTCGTCAGCAGCATGCTGTAGGCAGAGCGTCTCGCCTCGACCGTCGACACGTCGGCAGTGGGCGAGTTTGATCCGTCGTTGGTGCGAAAGATTGGATCCTCGCCGTTGGTCGCCTCGAAACGTCCTTGCACGTGCGATGGCACGATGGTCCACCCGTCGGCGGGCTGATGGCATGAACCGCACGAGCGTCCGTTGCTGCCGAGCGATTGAAAAAACGCATTATCGAAATCGATGCTGCCGTTGATGGTGTATGTCCGAACCACGCCGGTGGGATCGGCGAATCCGAACATATTCGGTCCGTTGCCGCCGGCGGGAGCCCGGGCGGCGATTCCCAGCGCCGCGATGCTGACGCAGCCGAGCGCGCACGAGCGAACGAATATTGCTGACCGCATGGCAAGGTCTCCTCTTCGGCGAGTCAGTCGATCCGCCGGAACAGACGCGAGACCACGAAGCGGGCAACGGCGCGGCCGAGGTTTGCCCCCTCCTGATCGGAGTTGCGGAAGTGGAATCCCGCCAGCACACGCGCCTCGTTCACGTCCTTCACCACGTCATGAAAGCGCTCGTACTGACGCCAGGTCCTGGTGACTCGACTGTCGATGGAGAAACTGACCTTGTCGGTCCCGAAGAAAGTGCGAAGCGCTTCCGCGACAGCGCCGCTGTGGCATGCGTGCGCCGACGGGTATTCCGGGAAATTGGGCGTGCCCGTGAGCGGTTGCCACGTGGAATCGGCACTCGTGGCGGCGTTCCCGTCGGAATCCGCGCGCGGGATCGCCTGGTACGGACGCCAGAACCAGTAGGAGAACTTCGCGTCGAAGCAACCGATCATCGCGTCCGCCCCGCTGACGTGTGCCATGGCCAGCATGCGTGCTGTCTGGACGAGATCGAGACCACGCGCGCGCGCGAGGCCGTTCATGGCGTCGTTCCACTGTCGAAGATCGTGGTCCGTCCAGAAGAGCGCCTGAATCTTCTGCTCGGGTGTGCGTACCAGGCTGTCCGAGCGGCCGAGCGTTTTCACTTGTTCGAAATCCTCGGCGTACTCCTCGCTCGTCAGCGGATTCGGCCCGTCGGGGCGAAACTGCGACGCGCTCGCGAGCGCGAGCGGTGCGATTCCCGGCAGGCGAAGTCCGAGCACAAGCGGCAGAGGATTGCCCGGATTGCGCTCCCAGATACCCGCACCCGGAACCGGTGGATTCAAATCGGCAAGCGCAGGATTCGCCTCGCGGCCATCGTTCTGGCGCAGCGTAGTTATCGCGATCGCGACCTGTTCTCCGACGCGGATCCCGTCGCTTTTCGCTGACCCTTCGGAGATCTTGCTCATGTAGGTGCCGTATTCGGAGTCGAGCGTGGCCTGCTGCTCGGGTGTGAGGCCGAGGGCAGGCTGAAGGCCTTGCAATCCGATCTCGGGGGAACCGACCAGCGTGTGGTGAGCAGCTGTTGCGATCGCCGCCGCCGCTGATGCGTTCGGGGCAGCGTCGACTGGCGGCCCGTAAGGCTCATAGCCCCCTTCGATCGCGACAGCCGCGTCGTAGATCGCCACGTGGACGATCCCCATGTACACCGCCGCCTCGCCGGGAAATTTGTTTCCATAGTTTTCGTCGCCAAAGATGCGGCCGGGTCCGGCTGGCACGATGGCTCGCTGCGCCTGGTGACTCCAGTAATTCACCGGGTCGGCCAGGAACGGGCTGTTCGTCTGGAGCTCGACGCCTCTTGCGCCGCTCGTCGCAACGACAGCGAATGCCGCTGCCGCCGTAAAGCCGTTTGCGAATGTCATGGCCCCTCCTTGTAAGTTCGAACCGGCATAGAATGCGAGAACGGACCGGCCGAGATCCTGAGGAAGTCATTGGGAACTCCTGGAATTCACCTGAGCGGCGGGCTTCCCCGAGTAGCTTCGAGTTTTTCGGTCGGAGACCGGCTCGGCCGATTTGAGATCGTCGGTGCGCTCGGCACGGGCGGAATGGGCGAAGTCTACCGGGCGCGCGACCCGCAGCTGCAGCGCGAGGTCGCCATCAAAGTGCTGCCGCCGGCGTTTTCACGGGATCCCGATCGTCGGCGCCGCTTCGAAAAAGAGGCGCGCGCAGCCGCCAGCCTCAACCATCCGAACATCCTCGCCGTTCACGACGTTGGCGTACACCGCGAGACCGCATTCATCGTGACGGAGCTCCTCGAAGGAGACACGCTCCGACAGCGACTGGGTGGCCGTCCCTTGCCTCCGCGCACAGCGCTCGACTACGCGGTCCAGATCGCCAGCGGCTTGGCTGCCGGCCACGATCGCGGAATCATCCATCGCGATATCAAGCCGGAGAACGTGTTCGTCACCAAAGACGGGCACGTCAAGATTCTCGATTTCGGTCTTGCAAGGATCATCGATCCCGGACTCGAAGACGACGCCACGGCAACTATCACGGTGGACGGCGAGTCGCTCGCTCGTGTCGTCGGGACCGCACCCTACATGTCACCGGAGCAGGCTCGAGGCGTTCGCACGGATCACCGGGCGGACATCTTCAGCTTCGGCGTCGTCCTTCTGGAAATGCTGACGGGAGTTTCGCCGTTCCGACGGAACACGGCGGCCGAAACGTTGGCCGCGATTCTGCACGATGATCCGGCGGAACTCGCTTCGTCCGCACCGCTGCCGCCGGCCGTCGATCGGATAGTTCGTCACTGCCTCGAAAAGGACCCGGCCCAACGGTTCCAGAACGTCCGCGATCTCACGTTCGATCTCCGCAACGTGTCGGACACCTCGTGGGTACGACCGGCGAACAGATTTCCCTGGCGTGTCTGGCGCAGGGGCGTGCTCATCGTGCTTGCGATCGGTATGGCGGCGGCGCTTGGTTTTCTGGCGGGGGGACGTCTGGCACGTACAACCGCTCTTCAGCAGATTCAAATCCCAACGGTTCACCGCCTCACAGATTTGTCTGGCATCGAAGAGTTTCCGTCAATCTCGCCCGACCGCAGGCAGGTCGCGTTCACGGCGAGCGTCGGAGGCCATCGACAGGTCTTTGTTCGTCTACTCGCTGGCGGTTCGCCAGTGCAGATCACAACCGACGGTGTGGATCATGAATCTCCGCGATGGGCACCGGATACAAATTCGGTTTTTTACTTCTCACCGGCAGCACCGGGGCAGACGCAGGGCGCCGTGTGGAGCGTTCCTGCACTCGGTGGTTCACCACGACGCGTGATAGACAGCGTGGGCGGCGCCGACGTGAGCAGCACGGCACGCCTGGTGTGTTTCAGACTCGCCGACGGAAAGATTCAGCTGGTCACGACATCGCTTGACGGAACCGGCCTTCAGGTACTCGCACGATCAGTTGGCGGGTACCATCTGAATCCGCGTTGGTCCCCGGATGCTCGGTGGATTGCGTTCCAGCAGGGCGATGGCCTGCGGTTCGATATTTTCATTGTGTCCGGGAGCGGAGGCGAGCCTCGCAAGATCACCGACGACAGGAACGTGATTAGCGGCCTCGCTTGGGTCCCCGACAGTTCCGGCGTCATTTACGCCTCTAGCCGCGGCAGCACCGTTCCGTACTTGCCGCCCCTGGCGCTCTGGCGTGTGGGGCTGGATGGCAGCGTTCCGCGACAGATCTCACCAGCAGACGTCTGGTACGAGCAGCCGGATGTTCACAAGTCGGGGCTCCTCGCGGCCGCAACGATGCGGATGCGCTTCGATCTGTGGCAATTTCCGTTTGGCGTGCAGCCGGCGGACAATGTGCGACTCGCCCAACAGTTGACCCGGCAAACCGGCCAGGTCCTCACCCCTACAGACGCCCCCGATGGAAAGGAAATCGCGTTTCTGTCCGACAGCGGCGGCCACGGGAATCTGTGGGTGCTATCGAAGGCGACCGGCCAATTTCGGCAGATCACGTTCGAGAACGACCCGAATGTGACGGTTGGCGCGCCGATCTGGTCGCCTGACGGGCGATCAATCGCATTCGTGTCATCGAAGGGACGCACAGGGTTCGACTTCGGCGTGTGGCTCGTGAATCCTGACGGCACGAACCTCCGGAACCTGGCGAAGCAAGGCCTCGGCATGGCCTGGTCACCCGACGGACAATGGGTGTACTACACAGAAAGCTCCGCCGGAACGCTCTATAAAATTTCTGCGCAGGGCGGCGCTCCGCAAAAGGTGCGATCCGAGCGGATCCGAAACGTCGTGGGTCTCACCAAGACAACGCTGTACTACATGGTCGAACGCCCGCTTCTCGACGGCCGGCCCGAATTCGAGGTTCGCGCCGCTACTCCCGAGACTGGACCCTCGCGCGCGCTCGCGCGGGTTCCGGCCTCTCGCGTGCCCGGCTGGCAAATCGTGAATCCCGCGCTGTCACCCGACGGTGAGTGGCTTGCCATGCCGCTCACCGACGGCTTCACGACGAATGTCTGGGTCCTGTCCACGCGCTCAGGCGAGTGGCGTCAGGTCACCGATTTCCGCGATCGCTCGACGTTCATCGCACGGCGCGTATCGTGGTCGGCGGATGGGAAGTCGATCCTTGCGTCGGTTGGCGAGGGAGACGCCGATATCGTTTTGCTGGATGGCCTGGTGCAATCTCGGTAGCCGAAACTCGTCGTCAGATTCGAGGGATCGGTCAGGATTCGCCCATCTTCTATAGTCCTAGCCACTTCCATACCGCTCCAATCGGAACAGCCGTATTCGCCGCGACAGTGAACGCAAGCGGTACCGCGATGTAGTATCCCTATTTCAAGTAGCTGCTCCGCCATGATTGGCTCATCACTTTCTCACTACGAAATCTACGGAAGGCTTGGAGCCGGCGGGATGGGTGAGGTCTACCTGGCCAGGGACACCAACCTGGATCGGGTCGTCGCGTTGAAGATCCTACCCGAGGAGCTCGCCGTCGACGGCGACCGGCTGCGCCGATTCGCGTTGGAGGCGAAGGCCGCATCGGCTGTGAGCCACTCCAACGTGGCGCATATCTACGAGATGGGTGAGGCCGGCGGCGTGCATTTCATTGCGATGGAGTACGTCGAGGGCGAGACTCTCGCCGCGAGATTGAAAGCCGGGCCGCTGCCACCGGCTGAGGCCGCCCGCGTCGGTCAAGACATCGCCGCCGCGCTGGAGCACGCTCACGCCCACCGCATCATCCATCGCGACCTCAAGCCGGCCAACATCATGCTCACACCGCGCGGCCAGGTGAAGCTGCTCGACTTCGGCATAGCCAAGAGGGACCGCCCCCTCGAGGAAATGGGCGACCTCGCAACGGTCACGAGGAGTCTCGCCCAGACCGAGTTCGGAATGGTCACGGGCACTCTGCCTTACATGAGCCCGGAGCAGCTGCGCGGCGGGCGGATCGATCACCGGACGGATTTCTTCTCGCTGGGCGTCGTCCTGTATCAGATGTTGACGGGAAAGCGGCCGTTTGAGGGCAATACCGCGATCGCGGTGGCGGATGCGATCCTGCACGAGGAATGTCCCCCCGTCCACCAGTTCAATCGGAACGTCACGCCGGAACTCGCGCAGGTGGTGGCGAAGCTGACCTCCAAGGATCCGGCAGCGCGCTATCAAAACGCACGCGATATCGTCGTCGCGCTCCAGCCTTTTCAAGCCGGGTCACGCCCAGGGACGTGGGTGCGCTCGGTCCGCTGGCCGCTCGCAGCGATGGCCATCGTGGCAATCGCCGTGCTCGTGAGCTTCGCGGCATGGTCTTCCTATCACACCGCGAAAGCGCGATGGGCGAGAGAGCAGGCCCTGCCGCAAGCGCTGGACCTCACCGATCGGGCCAATTACCGCGAAGCTTTTGCGCTCGCCGTGCAGTCAGAGCGGTATATCCCCGGCGACCCAATCCTGGCCAGACTATGGCCGAAAATCTCGAGGACTCTCTCCATTCGCAGCGAGCCCGCCGGCGCCGATGTCTCGATCAGGTCGTACCGAGGGACCGATACGGATTGGCGGCTCGTTGGGCGTACGCCGATTGAGAGTATGCGGATCCCCAGAGACATTCTCCGCGTCAAGCTCACCAAGCCTGGTTACGACACCGCCTTGATGGTTGCTCCCACCGCGTGGTTCCCCGACCGGATTGATCTCATCGTTCGTCTCGTAGCGGACGCGGACGTGCCTCGCGGCATGGTTCGCGTTCAAGGCGGCACCGATACCGGAATCGTAGCGCCGAGTTCTGTCGGCGATTTCTGGATCGACCGCTACGAGGTCACCAATCGGGAGTTCAAACGGTTCGTGGATGCCGGCGGCTACGACACGCCGCAATATTGGAAGCATCCCTTCCTCCGCGGCGGACGCGAACTCTCTTGGGCACAAGCCCTCCGGGACTTTCGGGATACAACCGGCCGGCCGGGACCGGCGGGCTGGGAACTGGGGCACTATCCCGAAGGAGAAGATGATTTTCCGGTCACTGGCGTCAGCTGGTACGAAGCGGCAGCGTACGCCGAGTTCGTGGGTAAGACGTTGCCGACGCTTCATCATTGGCGGCATGCCGCCGGTGTCGGTGTCGGCTTCGAGATCGTCCCGCTCAGCAACTTCGGCGGGCGGAAACCGCACCCAATCGGAGACGATCGTTCCCTCAGTCCGTACGGGAGCTTCGACATGGCGGGTAACGTGAAGGAATGGTGCTGGAACGAGACCCTGCACGGAGAGCGCTACATCGCCGGCGGCGCCTACGGCGACCCGGAGTACTTGTTCAGCGAAGCGGAACGCCGGCCGCCCTTCCAGCGCGAGCGGACGTTCGGCTTTCGCTGCGCCAAGTACATTGAACAACCCCATGCCTCTCTGCTCGAACCGTTCGATCGCACGTGGCGTGATTTCCGGCGCGAGACTCCGATTCCAGACAGCGCGTTCGCGGTCGTGAAGAGTCTGTATGGGTACGAGAAGACCGACCCGCACGCCGAAGTCGTGTCTCGAGATACTACCGACCGCGACTGGACGAAGGAGAGGGTCGCCATCGCCGCCGCCTATGGCGGTGAAAAAGTGATCCTCCATCTCTTTCTGCCCACCGCATCCCGCCCGCCGTACCAGACAGTCGTCTTCTTCCCCGGCGCGTGGGCGCGCATGAACCGTTCGAGCGAAAACATCGAGGAGAACATCGACTTCACCAACTACCTTGACTTCGTGATCAAGAGCGGACGCGCCGCCGTGTTCCCCGTATACAAGGGAACCTTCGAACGCGGAGGCGGCCCCACCCCAGGCGAATTGAGCGCAGACGGTTTGCGGGACTGGACGCTTCAATACATCAAGGATGTCCGGCGCACCGTGGACTATTTGGAAACGCGAAACGACATCAATCGAGAGAAGCTGGGATTCTATGGCTACAGCTGGGGCGGGCGGATCGGTGCGATCGTTGGAGCGGTGGAAGAGCGCTTCAGAGTCCTGATCCTTGCGCATGCTGGATTACCTGCCGAGCAGCGGCGCCCTGAAGTCGACGAGGTCAATTTCCTGCCGCGCGTCAGAGTTCCAGTGGTGATGATCAACGGTCGGTACGACCACGTCTTTCCCGTTGAGCTCTCGCAGAAACCGTTCTTCGAACGTCTGGGGACTTCTCCGGCCGACAAAACGTACCTCGTTCTGGCGGGAGGACATAGCAGCCCGAGGAATGAGCTGATTCAGGCTGTATTAGCGGGACTGGACCGCTATCTAGGGCCGGTGGAGAAACGCTAATCTGGCCTCTTGGCAGTACAACGCCGGGGACGTGCGAAGCCGCTTCACTCAGGATAGAGTAGGCACCGTCGACGAGAAAGGAACGTATGTTCACCGTGGACGTGTCGTTTGTATTGTGGGTGCTGCTCGCCCTGCTCGTCGTTGTAGTGCTCGCCCTCACGTTTCGGTACATCCCCAATGACCGGGTCGGCATTGTCGAGAGGCTTTGGAGCCCGGCCGGTTCAGTAAAGACCGGGCTCATCGCGCTCAACGGCGAAGCGGGATTCCAGCCCGACCTGTTGCGGGGCGGCTGGCATGTGCTGATGCCGTTTCAATATCGCATCCACAAGATGGCGTTGGTGACGATCCCGCAGGGGAGAATCGGATACGTGTTCGCGCGCGATGGCCAGCCGCTCCCGCCCACACAGACGCTCGCACAGAACGTCGCCGCCAACGATTTTCAGAATGTTGGAGAGTTCCTGCGCGCCGGCGGGCAGCGCGGTCCGCAACGGAAGATCCTCCGCGAAGGGACGTATGCGCTGAATACGGCTCAATTCGTGGTGATTACAAGCGACCGGGTCTACTTTCTTCCGCTCGAGGCCTCGGAGACGGATACGTTCAAACGGATGGCCGAGGTCGTCGCTGACCGCGATGGCTTCGAGCCGGTCGTGATCAAGGGGACCGACGATGTCATCGGCATCGTAACCGTGCACGATGGACCATCGCTACCCGAAGGACAGATTATCGCTCCAACGGTGGGTGACGATTCGACGACTCCGTCTGTGTATCACAACAATTTTCAGGACCCGGAGAAGTTCCTCGAGGCCGGCGGTCTTCGCGGACGTCAGCTTCAGACGCTTGTCGAAGGAACCTATTACATCAATCGGCTTTTCGCGACGGTCGAAATGGTTCCTAAGACGATCGTGGAAGTCGGCAATGTCGGCGTCGTCGTCTCGTATACCGGTGAGGCCGGCATCGACATCACAGGCGACCAGTACAAGCACGGCGAGCTGGTCAAAAAAGATACGCGGGGCGTCTGGAGTGAGCCGCTGCTTCCCGGAAAGTACGCCTTCAACACCTACGCGGGCAAGGTGATGGTCGTGCCGACGACCAACTTCATTCTGAAGTGGAACAAGTCGGAATCGGGTTCGCACAAGTATGACGAGAACCTTTCCGAAGTGTCGTTGATCACGAAAGATGCGTTCGAACCGTCTTTGCCGTTGTCGGTCGTCGTGCACATCGACTACCGGAAAGCTCCATTGGTCATCCAGCGGTTCGGTGACATCAAACGCCTGGTCGAGCAGACGCTCGACCCTATGGTGTCCGCGTACTTCAAGAACATCGGCCAGACCCGCACGCTGATTCAGCTCATCCAGGATCGAAGCGCGATCCAGCAGTTGTCTGGCGAACAAATGAAGGAGAAGTTCGCCCAATACAATCTCGAGCTGCAGGAAGTCCTCATCGGCACGCCGACATCGGGGGCGGTCGGGAGCCAGATCGAAACGATACTGACGCAGCTGCGCGCACGGCAAATCGCCGAAGAACAGGTAGAAACCTACACGCGCCAGGAGAAGGCGGCGATGAAGGAGAAGGAACTCCGGGAGGCCGAGTCCCGCGCGAAGCAGCAGACGTTCATCACCGAGTCGGAACTGTCGATCAGCATTCAATCGAATCAGGGGAAGGCCGAGTACGAGCGGTCTCGACAGGAGGCCGCTCGGATTCAGACGCTGGCGACTGCCGAAGCGGAAAAGATCAGGATTCTGGGCGAGGGGGAGGCAAAAAGGATTCAGGCGATCGCCGGAGCGGATGCTGAGCGAACGGCGCGTGTGGGGATCGCACAGGCGATGGCAATCGAGGAGCAGGTGCGCGCCTACGGCGGCCCACGACTGCAGTTGACACAGCAAGTACTGAATCGGTTTGCTGAGGCAATTCAGGCTTCTCAGGTGGATGTGGTGCCCAAGATTCTCATCGCAGGACAGAACGGACAGCAGGGCGGATCACCGATGACGGGAAACGTGATGGAAGCGATGCTGACGCTCATGTTGTCCGAGAAACTCGGCGCCGATGTGGGCATGACGTCCACACCACGGCAGCCCGCCGCGGAAGCGATGCGCAAGAAGGTTCAGGACGACTTGAATCGCTGAGCGACGTGATGGGCAACCTTCGCGTGAGTCACGAGCGAAGGAGGTGGAATTTGTCGGTACAGCCGGCGGCCAGCTTATCGCAAATGTCGTTGCGCAAAGGCAACACCCGACCCCGATTTCAGGTAGCGTTCGAAGGCAACGGCGCGACTCTCGTCGGCGAACTCGATTGCCACATCGACGGTCCAGGGACCGTCACACGCGGTGTGGGAACAGCGACCGGCATTATGCTCGGCGACCCGTCTCGCGACGCTCGGCGGTACCGAAT
>JBKPTT010000135.1:0-17286 GCA_046735635.1 Acidobacteriota bacterium
CTACCCGCGGTGAATGGCGACTGGCGATCGCCGAATGCCGAATTTTCGATGGCCGAATGGCGAATGAGAACGGCGGAATGCCGATTGAGAATGCGCATTTCGAATGGAATGGCGATTGCCGAAGGGAATGGCGAATGCCGACTGGGTCGACTGGGAGAACGGTCGAGTGGCGCGCATATCCGAATCTTCATTCACAAATTCCGCACTCGCCACTCGGCACGTTGAGATCTCGGTAGCCCGCGCATTGCAGCACGGGCAGATGCGGGTATTTGGGAAACGCGGGGTCGGTGCGCGACCGCTGACACAAATAAAAGACTGAGCCGCGCGCCGATTCGATGCGTTGCGCGAACGCGCAGCTGAGACACAGCCCGACTTGCGGGACGTCGTCTTTGTCGGGCGCCACAGCCCTCGAGTGTACCTCGGAGCCGGTACGCACGAGGACGCCGCAAATCGCGATCCGGTCTGCTGTGAAAACGAGTAGATTAGGTGTCATACCGTTCGCGGATCGACGCGTGCCATTTCAGCCATGACGTTCCGATCGATTCTCTGCCCGATCGACTTTTCGCTGCAGTCGCGTACGGCGCTTCTGTACGCGATGGCGATGGCGCAGCGATTTCATGGGCGCCTCACCGCGATGTTCGTGAACGACGAGATCCTGCTCGCCGCCCAGAATGCCGCCTTTCGAGGCCGGCGACGTTTCGTCGACCGCACCACCACGGAGCTCGCGCGGTTCGTGAACGCGTCGACGAAGGCGCTGCCCGAACCACGCGAATCAATCCGCGTCGTCACCTCGGTAGGGAATCCAGCCGAAGAGATTCTTCGGCAGACCAAGCGCCTCCGTGCCGACCTCGTGGTGATGGGAACGCACGGCCTCAGCGGACTGCAGAAGATGTTCTTCGGCTCCACGACGGAGCAGGTGCTGCGGCGCGCCGCCGTGCCCGTTCTCGCGATCCCGTCCATGCGGGGCTCCCGGCGCCGCCCGACGATCGCGGCGCAGTTCGTGCACGTGATCGCGCCAATCGATCTCGCGGGGGAATGGCAGCCGGACGCCGTTCGCGCCGCCGATATCGCGGCGGAGTTCCACGCCTCCCTGCTTCTCGTGCACGTGCTCGCGCCGGTGCAACGGCCCCCCTGGCTGGCGCAGCTGGCAGGCCCGTCCGACGACCAGAAACGGATTCTGAAAGCAAAGCGCGCGCTCGAACACGTCAGATCGAAACTGTTCTCGCATCTGCAATCGATGTCCACCGCGGTCATCCTCGGTGACCCTGCGCACGAAATCGCGGGGCTGGCGAGCCGCCCCGGATCGCTCGTCGTGATGTCGTTGCGTGGAACGGCGGGTGTGTGGGGGATGAGGCGAGGTGCCGTCGCCTACCGTGTGCTGACCCAATCGAGTGCACCGGTGCTCGCGCTTCCGCGACGACGGATCGGCGGCCGCCTGGCAGCGCGTGCGAAGAAAGCAAGCGACGACATTCTGAGGGCACGCGACCGTGCGGAGATTGCGGGGCTCGACGCGCTCTTGTCCGCAGGCGCGACGGCCAACATCAGGCGGTAAGGCGTCTGTAAAGAGCCTTCTCGGCTTCTCGCAGCCACAACACCGAGCTCGCAACGGCGGTGCAGCGGAGCCAGTCCGATACACTCAGTGCCTCGGTCGAGAACGCCCGCTGCAGAAACGGCGTGTACACGACCGCAAACTGCAGCGCGAGCGACAGAATCACCGCTCCCCAAAGCCATGCGTTGTGAAAGAGACCTCGGAACGCGCTCTGTCCATCCGATCTGGCGTTGAACACGTTGAACAGCTGAAAAAGGATGAGGACGGTGAACGCCATTGTGTGGGCGTATTGAAGCGTACCCGTGCCTGCCACCAGGCCGCCAGGCAGCGAAGAATCGATGATGTACAGCGTACCTGCCGCCATGACGATTCCGACGAAGAAGATTCCGAACCACATGCGTGCCGTGATGACGCGCTCGGTCGCGGGCCTCGGCGGCCGAGACATCATGCGCGGTTCGGGGGGATCGACACCGAGCGCAAGCGCTGGCGCTCCGTCGGTCACGAGATTGATCCAGAGCAGCTGGGTCGCGAGCAGCGGGAGCACGACCGCGTCCCCGTGCGGCTCGAGACCGATAGTGCCGGCGAGCACGACGCCGCCAAACATCGTGATGACTTCACCGATGTTCGAGGACAGCAGATAACGCAGGAACTTCCGGATGTTCGAGAAGATGGACCGACCCTCTTCGACGGCGGCGACGATGGTTGCGAAGTTGTCGTCGGCGAGCACGATATCAGCCGCCTGTTTCGACACGTCGGTCCCCGTTACGCCCATCGCGACGCCAATGTCCGCCATCTTCAGCGCCGGCGCATCGTTCACTCCGTCGCCTGTCATGGCGACAATCGAGCCGCCCCGCTGAAGCGCCTGGACGATCAGAAGCTTGTGTTCCGGATTGACTCGCGCGTAGACCGAAACCTCCGCAACCGCGCGATCGAGCATCTCGGCAGACATACCATCGAGCTCGGTCCCCGTGACAGCGCGTCCGCCTGCGTCGACATCGAGCTCCTGAGCGATGACGGCCGCCGTTCTGGGGTGATCACCGGTGATCATGACGGCCCGGATGCCGGCGCTTTTCGCGCGCGCCACCGCGTCGCGTGCTTCATCGCGTGGCGGATCGATCATGCCGATCAGTCCGGCGAACACGAGGTCGTGTTCGACCTCGGCGCTCAGGCTCGCCCGCGACAGCGTTCCGTCGAGCGATGCCCGATAGGCGACACCAAGCGTACGCAGCGCGCGATCCGCAAGCGCATCGTTGACCCGCAGAATCTCCTGTCGGCGGGATTCGGTCAGCGCGCGCCCGCCCTCGCCGACGAGCTCCTGCGTACACCTCGCGAGCAGGACGTCCGGCGCCCCTTTCGTGAACAGCAGCACACGCCCCGCCGTCTCGGCGTCCGTGTGCAGCGTGCTCATCAACTTGCGTTCGGACGAGAACGGAACCTCGCCGACCCGCGCGAATCGGTGCGTAAGGTGTTCGGCTCGCAACCCGCATTTCCGTGCGGCGACAATGAGAGCGCCTTCCGTGGGGTCGCCCACGACGTTCCATTGTCCGTCGCGCTCTTGAAGCGACGCGTTGTTCGCCCTGTCGGCAACCGCCAGCACGCGCTCGAGCTCGCGCCGCAGATCGTCTGTGATCGGCCCGCCCTGCGCCTCGCGCACGTCGCCGACAGGCGCGTAACCCGTACCGCTCACCAGGACATGGCCGCTCGCCGTCACGATCTCGCGCACAGTCATTTCGTTGCGCGTGAGCGTGCCGGTCTTGTCGGAAGCGATGACGGAGGCGGAGCCCAGCGTCTCGACGGCGCTCAGATGACGCACAATCGCGCGGCGCCGGGCCATGCGCTGCACGCCCATCGATAACACCGCCGTGACAACCGCGGGCAAGCCCTCGGGCACGGCGGCAACCGCGAGCGCCACACCGAGAATGAGTACGTCGAACAGCGCCGAGAGGCCTCGCACGTGTTCGACGATGACGATCGTCGCGATCATGACCACCGCGATCACGACCACGACGGCACCCAGCAGCTTCCCGACGTAGGCCAGCTCCTTCTGGAGCGGCGTGCGTTCGGGGGGGACACGGCCGAGCATGCCGGCGATGCGTCCCATTTCGGTCCGCATGCCGGTCGCCACGGCGACGGCGCGGCCGCGCCCGTACACGGCCGACGTGCCGCTGTAGATCATGTTGGTACGATCGCCCAGGCCCACATCGCCGCCGATCGCCTCGACGTCCTTCGCGGTCGGCAGGCTCTCTCCCGTCAACGCGGCTTCCGCCATGCTGAGCGCCGTCGATTCGATGACGCGCGCGTCAGCCGGTACCGTGTCGCCTTCCTCGATCGAGATGATGTCGCCAGGCACGACTTCCGCCGCCGGTACGGTCGTGAGGACTCCGTCGCGAATCACGTGCGCATGCGCCGCGGCCATCTGCTGCAGCGCGGCAATCGCGGACTCGGCGCGCTGCTCCTGCAGATAACCCATGATCGCGTTCAGCAGCACGACGACGCTGATCGCGATGGCTTCGTAGGGCAGTGGCGAGTCGCGCTCGTACAACCAGAGCACGGCCGACACCGCGGTTGCGACCAGCAGAAGCGCGACCAGGACGTCCTTGAATTGCGCAAGGAACTTCCGCCAGCCAGGCACCGGCGGCTCCGCATCGAGCTCATTGCGTCCGTACTGCTCCAGCCGAGCGCGCGCGTCAACGGTGGCGAGTCCTCGCAACCCATCCGTCGCGAATGCATCCAGCACGGCCTTGACCTGCTGCTGGTACTCGCCACCCATTCGATACTCCTCTTCCAATCGTCGCTGGCGCTCGAGGCAACGGCCTCATCACCATGCCACGAAGACCACGCGGATCACGAAGCCACGCAATATTGTCGTGTGCTTCGACGAGCATCGTCGTCGTGTTATGAAGCCGTCGGCCCGTCTCGGCGTCCGGCTGACGTGTGATTACGTTCGCTCTCCCGCGGGCTTCGCCTGCTCGGTTCCGTTCGCGACCGTGTGTGGACCGCGCCGGTCCACCGCAGCAATTGGCTTCACCGCGGGAGGCAACGCCGGCCAGTCCCAACGCCACGCCTCGGAACTCGCATCGGGCTTGTACGAAATGCGCACCGGCATCGCGCTCAGGCGTGCTGCAAGCCGGGCGTCCGCTCGAATCGGCCACCAGTCGTACAGAAAAACCTCCATCGGCCGCCACATGGCAACCCATCCGGCGACGAGCAGGCTCTCGCGCACGATGTCGCCGAGCCGTCCCTGGAGCAGCCGCGCGAGCACATCCCCCAGCACGAGCGAGATTGCGAGGAATGACACCCCGATGACAAGGCTCGTCCGGCCGCGGCGGAACAGTTGCCGCAGCCGGCGCTGAGACGCAAGCGCGCGCTGACTGAAGAACTCACGAACCGCATCGCGAAGAATGGCAGGCTCCTCCGGCACTCCCGCGGGGCGATCGAGATAAACCACCAGCGCGAGCGGTGCGTCCGACGGGATCTCGCGCGCCCAGCCCACGATGAAGTCCTCGGCATCCGGGTCCAGATCCTTCTGGCGGAAGGGTGACGGATCGATCGCGTTGAACAGCTGCCGCAGCTCTGCGACGTGGATTTCAATCGGGTGGCAATTGGGAGGAAACGAATCGCCCGCCGAGTGCGGCGGCTCGGCCGATGGCCTCAGTTTCTCTGATGGGACGTTTGGAAGAGATGTTTCCACGACACGTCTCATCCGAGAATGTCACGTTTCTCAGGCGGATTCGAGCGGCAAGTCGCAAGCCATCTGCGGATCGCGTTATGCAATTACATCAGAAATCCGGAGGGTTCTATGAGGATGAGGTTGTCGTGGGCGTGCGTCGTCGTCGTTGGGTTGACTCTCGTTGCCAACGCTCGAGCCCAAGTGACCGGACGGAGCGCCGGCGGGCAGGCGCTCACGATTACTGGTTGTGTCCAACGCGAGGTCGACGTGCTTCGAACGAGCCCTGGGAACCTCGGGCTCGCGGATGAGTTCGTGCTCATACGTTCCTCCGCCAAGGCCGCGTCCGCGGCACCTGCGACACCGGGGCGCGAGGGAGCCGCGAGAGGCGTTGAAGACGCGGCGGCGACGTCAGGACCGTACGGGAGGGTGTACCGCCTGTCCGGCGATCAGGAAAAACAGCTGAAGGATCACGTGGGGCAGCAGGTGGAAATCACGGCGTCGTTCGACAGCGACACGGATGCGCGGATCGAAGCACAACGCGATGCGGCGGCTCCCAAGACCGCGTCCACGCCCGACCGTCGTCCCGAAGCGAAGGACGTGCCGAAGATGAGTGTTCAATCGATTCGGCCGCTCGGCGGCGCTTGCAGCGGCCCGGCTCAAAAGTAGTCGATCTGTCGGACGGGCACACGCTGTGTGTTCCGAACCAGCGCATTGCCTCTCTCTCGCCGATGACGCGACGATCGGGCTCCGCCCGAGCTGTCGACCTGCGCGGCGAGCTACTCGTGACGCAGCGCGGCGAGCGGATCCACGCGCATTGCACGGAGGGCCGGCACGTACGAGCCGGCCGCCGCCACGATGACGAGCAGCGCCGCCACCATGGCGAATGTCAGCGGATCGCGCGGCTTCACCGAGTACAGCATCGCCTGGAGCGATTGTCCGAGAATCGCGGCGAGCACGATGCCCATCACGGCGCCGACCGCCGCCAGACGGATGCCGCGCACCACGACGGCCGTCAGGACGCCGCGGGGTGCTGCGCCGAGCGCAAGACGCACACCTATTTCGCGAGTGCGCGCGGCCACCGAGTGGCTCATCATGCCGTACACGCCGACAAGGCAGAGCAGCAGCGCCGCGGCCGAGAACAAACCGACGAGGGACAGGTTGAGCACACGCGGCGCGATCGACAGCGACGTCGCCTCGTGCAGCGTGCGCACATGCGACAGCGCCACGTCGGGAGCGACCGCATGGACTTCGGCCTTGATCGATTCGGCGACTGTCGCCGGGTCCAGCGAACTTCGCACCGCGGCATCCATCGCGCGGCCGATTTCCGTCTTCCACGCCGGCGCGAGCTGATCGTAGGGACCGTAGGCCTGCGCGTGCGAGGGCTCGTCGAGCGCGTTGTGCCGCACGTGACGCACGATACCGACGATCGTGCGCCAACGATCGTCGGTTCGGGGAAAACGGATCCGCTGCCCGATGATCTCTGCCGGACCGCGTCCGGCGAACTCCGCGCGGGCGAAGTCTTCATCGATCAGGGCGACGAGCGGGGCGTGCTCGCGATCGGCGGCGCTGAACGTGCGCCCGGCGACGAGGCCGATGCGCAGCGTGTCGAAATACCCCGCGGTCACCCACTGCGTCCAGGCGAACGGCGCTCGATCGCCGCTCGGTGCGGGACGGCCGTCCAGCTCGAATGGGTCCGGAAACGCGCGCCCGAACGGCACGCCGGTTGTCAGGCAGGCGCGATCGACGCCTGCCAGCGTTTCGACGCGGGCGAGCATCTCGTCGAGCGTTGCCGCGACTCTGTCACCGTCGCGGTAGCTCGCATCCGGCAGCCGTAGGCGCAGCGTGAGCACTCCGCGGGCGTCGTACCCGGGGTCGACGCGGACGAGATGCGTGAAGCTGCGAAGCAGCAGGCCCGCGGCAACCAGCAGGGCCACCGAAAGCGCAATCTGCGCAATCACGAGCGCGTCGCGAAGAACATGTCCCCCCGGCACGATGGAGCGACTGCCGTCCTTGAGCGCCGGCTGGACGTCGACGCGAGTTGCTTGCCATGCGGGCAGCAGACCGAAGAACACCGCGGCGAGCGCGGTCGCCCCCACCGTAAATCCCACGACCCGCCAGTCGAGCGCGACCTCGTCCATCCGCGGGAGCGTGCGCGCCGCAATCGTCGCGAGCGTGGTGCGTCCCCACCAGCCGAGCAGGATCCCAAGCGCGCCGCCCTCAACGGCAAGCAGAAGGCTTTCGGTGAGCAGTTGCCGGACGATTCGCTGCCGCCCTGCGCCGAGCGCCAGGCGCATGGCGACTTCTCTCGTGCGCGCGGCCGAACGCGCGAGCAGCAGGTTCGCCACGTTCGCGCACGCGATGGTCAGCACGAACACCGCCGACGCGAGCAGCACCCACAGCGTTTGCCGGACGTCGCCGACGTAGTCGTCGAGCAGCGAACGCACCGCGACGCCCACGTTCGCGTTGGTCGACGGGTACTCCGTCGAGAGGGAAGCCGCGATGCGGGCGAGATCCGCGTTCGCCTCGGTGATGCGGACGCCGGATTTCAGTCGGCCGATCGCGACGAGGCCGGGATGGCTGTCGCGCTTCTGCAGATACGACTGGTCTGCCAGCTTACCGAGCGCCACGAAGATGTCATTGTTCGCGTTCGCGGCCCCGTAGTAATCGAAGCGCGGCGGGAGCACACCCACCATCGTGTAGGGCTCGCCGTTGTACTGGACGGCGCGCCCGACGATCGTCGGATCGCCATGATAATGCCGCAGCCACAGCGGGTAGCTGATGATGATGGCGCGATCGCCGCCCGGCCGGTCCTCGGCTTCGGTGAACGTGCGTCCCAGCGCCAGGGCGCTCCCGAGAGTGGCGAAAAAGTCGGCCGACACCGCGCGCCCGAACACGCGCTCGGGGTTGCCATCGCCTGTCAGGACCCCGCCGATCACCATCGAGATCGCAAGATGTTCGAACGTCGTTTGTCGCGCGCGCCAATCGAGAAAGTCCGGGTACGACACGGCTCCGCCGTGCACGGTCGGCGTTTCTTCGGTGATCACCACGAGCCGGTCCGGATGCGGCAGCGGCAACGCTTTGAGCAGCACCGCATTGAACAGGCTGAAGATCGCCACATTCGCGCCGATCGCCACGCCAAGCGTGACGATGATGACGAACGTGGCACCGGGCGCGCGCCGCATCATGCGGATACCGTAGCGGAGGTCCTGCGACAGCTCCGCGAGCGCCCTCACCCCGCGTGCGTCGCGGCACGCCTCTTCTGCTTGTGCCAAGCCGCCGAACGCGCGCCGCGCCTCGACGCGCGCAGCGTCGATCGGGAGTCCCTGCGCAATCAGCTCCTCGACGTGACGCTCGAGATGCCCTTGCAGCTCTTCGTTCAGATCGCGTTCCGCGCCTGCCGGGTGGAACAGCGCGCGTGCACGTGCCGCGAGCCGGTGCAGAAAGGGACTCATGCGTTTCTCAGAAGCGTGTTGATCGCGCCCGAGAACCGCGCCCACGCCTCCCGTTCGACCTCGAGCTGCCGGCGGCCGGCGGCGGTGATTCGATACACGCGAGCCCGTCGGTTGTTTTCGGAGAGCTGCCACGACGCCGAGACGAGCCCGCGCGTTTCCAGCCGGTGCAGCGCGGGGTAGAGCGAGCCGGCGGTCACGGTCAGGACGTCGGCCGATACGAGCTGCAGCCGGCGCATGATGTCCCACCCGTTCATCGGCTGGGAGCGCAGCAACCGGAGAACGAGCAGCTCGAGCGCGCCCTGGAGCAGTTCGGCAGTCTTGTTCTTTCCCATTCCTATCGGCAGACTATAGGAGTTCTCCTATCGGCCGTCAATAGGAAAGGGCCGCCCGACGGCCGTCGCCTTGCCGTCGCTTTGCCATTTGACCCGCTTCTCGGGACGTTATAGTCTCACGCGGTCCTCCTATGGATGAGCTGCGGGGTTCATCCGTGAGCGAGGCGCAACCTTTCTGTCGGGAGGTTTCGATGATGAGACCGAATCTTCGTGGCTGCCTGGCGGGGCTGGCAGCGAGTGTGATGCTGTGCGTCGGCGTGGCCGCACAGGGGACCGACCCGATGAACGGGGTCTGGAAACTGAACGTGGCGAAATCGACGTTCAGCCCCGGGCCGGCACCGAAAGAGATGACCGCGACAATCGAAAGCGACGGCCCCGGACGCAAGGTGTCGGTGACTGGGACCGCCGGCGATGGCTCTCCGGTCAAGTGGGGATACACCGGAAACTTCGACCGCAAGGAAAACAAGGTAACCGGCACGAACCCCGACGCGGATGTCGTGATGTTGAGGCGCTTGAGCCCGCGCTCGACGAGGACGACTTACAAGCTCGCGGGCAAGCAGACGATCGTGAATGGCATCAGCGTTTCCGAAGACGGCAAGACGCTGGCCGTGGCGCAAAGCGGCGTCAACGGCAAGGGCCAGACGGTCAAGAACAACCTCGTGTTCGACAAGCAATAAGCCCGTCGCTCGCCTCGAATCGAAAACGCCGCGGTGCGCATGGCGCGCCGCGGCTCTGCTTTCCACGCCGACGTTAACCTTCCGCGCCACCGGAATCGAATTCGAGCGAGCCGCGGCCGGCCCGGGTTGCGATGCACTTACGTTGGCGCTAACTTTCTGAGAAAGCGCGCACACGCGCGGTCGACTCATCCCTGATCTCGGCCCAGTCCACGAAGCGACGGCCCGGTGACGTCCGAGGTGAGAACAACTGTCGTCAACGCGGTCTCACTCCCGCACAGTGTGCGTTGCCGAACAGTTTCGTCGCAAGAGTGCTTGCCGTAAGATTGCGCGCATGGACTCAGTGATCCGCGACGTGCGCCACGGACTCCGCCGGCTCGTCTCGGCGCCAGCATTCACCGCGATTGCGATGTTGACGCTCGCACTCGGCATCGGTGCGAACGTCGCGATCTTCACCGTCGTCCACTCGGTGCTCATTCGGCCGCTTCCCTTTCCGAATCCCGAACGCCTCGTGCGCATTGCTGCCGACGCAAAGGCAACGGGGGGGCGCAACATCGGCATTTCGAAGGCGGAGCTCGACGATCTCGGCGAGCGGGCCGGAATCTTCGAGGGAGTCACCGCACTGTGGCCCGTGAGTGCGTCGTTTCTCGGCGGGCAGCGACCCGAGCGCATCGAGGTGCTCGTCACGAGCGTGAACTACTTTCAGCTGCTCGGCGCGAGCGCGCAGCTGGGACGCGTGTACGGACCTGGCGACGCAGTGCCTGGCTTCTCCGACGCCGTAGTGATCAGCGACGGCCTGTGGCGCCGCGCGTTCGGCGGCGCGCGCGACGTCATCGGACGCAAGGTCATCATGGACACCGACACGTACACGATTGTGGGTGTCATGGCGCGCGATTTCCGTCACCCGGGCGAGACCGTGCGGGGCGACGTCGACATGTGGAGCGCGTGCGGCTTCGCCGCGGCGCCGTTTCCGAGCCCGCCGCAGCGTCAGCAGAACTTCATCCCGGGCGTCATGGGTCGGCTGAAACCCGGCATCTCCCTGGAGCAGGCGCAGGATCGCCTCGACACCCTCGTCACCGAGCTGCGGTCTGCGTACCCGACCAACTATCCGGCAAGTGCGCAGTGGGCGCTGCGCGTCGAGGGTGTACAACGCGAGCTGACCAATCGCGTCCGCCCCACGCTTGGCGTTCTGATGGGCGCCGTGGCGCTGCTGCTCCTGATCGCGTGCGTGAACATCGCGAACCTCACGCTCGCGAGAGCGTCCAGCCGCGTGCGCGAAGTTGCCGTTCGCCGCGCGCTCGGCGCGACCCGCGTCCAGCTCGTTCGCCAGTTGCTCCTCGAGAGCCTCGTCATCGCGTTGGCCGGCGGCGCGGCTGCATTGTTCGCGCTTGTGTGGCTCAAGGACTGGATCATCGGGATGATGCCGACGGACCTGCCGCGCCTGACCGAAGTGCATTTCGATGCGCGGATGGTCACGATCGCGCTCGCGCTGTCGATTGCCGCGGGGGTCGTATTCGGGATCGTGCCGGCGATTCAAGTATCGGGGATCAATCCCGGCGACAACTTGAAGGACGCGGGGCGCGGACTGGGCGAAGCCCGCGGCGAGCGGCGCTTCCGCGGCGCGCTCGTCGCCACGGAAATCGCGATCTCACTGGTGCTCCTCGTCGGCGCCGGCCTGCTGGTACGCAGCTTCTGGAGCATGCTGCAGGTGAATCCAGGGCTCGACCCGGCGCACCTCGGGTTCGCGCAGATCTGGATACCGGTGCCCAACGATCCGTCGAAGAATCCCTATCGCACGCCCCAGCAGCGCAGCGCATACATCAATGAGGTGTTGCGCCGTGTGGCCGCGCTGCCCGGTGTCGAATCGGTGGGGATGAGCGCCAGCAACCGGACGCCTTTCAGCGGATCGGGCGTCACCCAGCGGTTCACGTTCGTCGGCGAGTCCACCGCGCCCGCCGATGTGCGCCGTGCGCAGTTCCAGGTGGCGAGCCCCGATTATTTCGCGACGCTGAAAGCCGCAATCCTGAGCGGCCGCGCGTTCACCGCAGGCGATATCGCGGGAACCGAGCCCGTCGTGATCGTCAACGAAACACTCGCGAGGACGCAGTCGCCAGGAAAAGATCCCGTCGGCCGCAGCATTTCCCTCGGTTCTCAGTCCGCGCGTATCGTCGGCGTCGTCGCCGACATTCATGACGACGGGCTCGATGTGCCGGTATCCGCGAGAGTGTATTTTCCGCTGCTCCAGCGCTCGGGCAATGGGCTGACGCTGTTCTATCGTTCCTCGACCGATCCCGCGTCGCTGAACACGACCATCGAGCGCACGATTCACGAGGTCGATCCCACGTTGCCGGTGTTTGGCCAGAGCACGATGGCGGACCTGCTTGCCGATTCGATGGTACGCCGGAGAGTCGTGCTGTCGCTCATGAGCGCCTTCGCGGTCGTTGCGCTGTTGCTGGCGGCGGTTGGCACGTACGGGGTGATGAGCGTCGCGGCAAACCAACGCGTGCGCGAGATTGGCATACGTATGGCGCTCGGAGCGCAGCGCCGCGATATCGAACGGCTGATGGTACGTCCGGGCCTTGCGCTTGCCGCGGGCGGCGTCGCGGCCGGCGTTGTGTGCGCCGCGTTCCTCGCGCGGTTGATGCGGGCGGTGCTGTTTGCCGTCACGCCGACCGACGCGGTGACGTATGCGTCGGTATCGCTGCTGCTCATTCTCGTGGCGCTCGCCGCCTGCTACGTGCCGGCGCGGCGCGCGACGCGGCAGAACCCCCTGATCGCGCTCCGCACGCAGTAGTCAGGAGGATCGCACGACCGACCCCTCAGGACTTCGCTTGCCGTGACGGTTTCGACTTGCCGCGGGTGTTGAGCGCGACCGCCTGGCGGATCAGGGCCTTGAAGGCGGACTCGTCGACTTCTTCTCCTTCGTGGATGTCGATCGCTCGCCGCACGTTGCCCTCAAGGCTCGCGTTGAAGAGATGCGCCGGGTCCTTCAGCGATGCGCCCTTCGCAAACGTGAGCTTCACCGCGTTCCTGTAGGACTCGCCGGTGCAGATGATGCCTTCGTGCGACCAGACCGGCGTGCCGGGGTTGCTGGGTTTCACCCACTTCCACTCTTCGACAACGTGCGGGTCTGCTTCCTTGATGAGCCTGCGCATTCGGCGCAGGGCCTCGCCGCGCCAATCGCCGAGTCCGGCGATTCTCTCCGAGATGAGCCGCGACGCCGATTCGCTTTGATTTGCTTGCTTTTTCATATTCTCCCTGCGGTTGTTTCCCTGCGCCACCTGGCGGCATACGGAAGCACGAACAAATACAGACCGGTAAAGAGCAGGAACGCGAGTGGGGGCAGCGGCGAATAAGTGATCCAGGGCGGAGGCATGCCGGCACCTCTTGCCAGCGCGATGAAGTTTGCGATCACCGTCAGCGTGAAGACAATGGACACCCATCGATGGATCTGGCGGATCCAGACGCTCACGTTCACCGGAACCTCCGCATTACTGGTTTTCAGGTGCCTTGGACGCCCAGCTGGGCGTCTCGACGCCGAACTGTCTTGCGTACTCGGCGTTCAATTGATGCCACCGGTCGAACTTCAGCGCGTCTGGACCGACGATGCGGCCGGTCGGGGTGCCGCTCAGCAGATTATCCAGCACGTCGAAGCAGACGTGCCAGCCGGCAGCACCCATCGCGATGTAACGGCGATCGATGTTGGTCCACAGCGTCAAGCGCGTGCCGCCATCGAGCGGCTCGAGCTCCCATCGCATATCGAAGCCGCCCCAGTTGTACTCGAGAACGTTGGGAGCGTCGGCTCGGGTGACGACCGTTTCGGTCACGTGTGGTGACGGCGCTCCCACGGTTGTGAGCTTCACCTTGCTGCCGGCCCTGCCAAGGCTCCCGTCCGCGTCGAAGGGCGCCCACTCGCGCAGATGCGCGGGGTCCGTTATTGCGCGCCAGACCTTGTCCGGCGAGTGGCCGAGTTCCCGGACGAGCACGAGCGTCCACTTCTCTCCGTCCTTTCGGACCTCCGCTCTCATCATCGTTTCGTTCCTTTCGCGACGGACGTCTTCTCCATCCTTCCGAGGTGCCGCTCCAAGTCATCGACGTGCTTCGACCAGAAGTGCCGAAATGGAGCGAGCCAGGCGTCGAGCTCCATGAGCGGCTCCGGTCGGAGCCGATACAGCCGCCGCTGCGCTTCGATTCGTGACTCCACGAACCCCGCGTCTCGCAAAACGCGGAGGTGCTTGGAGACCGAGGGCTGCGACAGGCGAAGCTTGCGCTCGATTTCGCCGACCGAGCGCTCCGAGGAGAGCAGCAGGCTGAGGATCGCCCGCCTGTTCGGCTCCGCGACGATGGTGAACGTGGATTCCACACTAGACATATACCTCAAAGAGAATATTCTCGTCAAGGCATATTACGGAAGAGATCTCGCGCGTCCTCGCACGGTTTCTCGTGCGGGCGGCTGTTCACGGTCTGACAGCCAGCCGCGGTGCGCCTGGAGTCCGGCGCGCTACATCCAGCAGTCCATGCCGGAGATGGCGGGAGAATCGAAAGGGGATACCGGGTCCGCGGCCCGCGCGGGTTCCTCGAGACGGAACTCCAGGATCAGCGAGCCGGCCGAGATGACATCGCCGTTCTTCAGCTCATGACGGCCGCTGGCCGGCCGGCTGTTGATCACGACGTCACGGGCGAGAACGGTCGCCACGTAACCTTGCCGATTCCGCGTGATCACCAGGGACACTTTCGGCGTGAACCAGCCTCGCAGCCGCACGAGGCTCGATCTGCCCCTCCCAATGACCGAGGTGTGCGCGTCGAGGGCGTACTCATTCTGATCGGAGCTGCCGGCGACCACACGCAGCTTGCCGAACGCCGCTGGCTGGGCGTTGTCCCGACGCGGGTGATGCGCTTGCGCCTCGACGTCCTTCAACCGGGCCACCAGCACGTCCTGTCTGCGCGCCTCGGTCTCGGACTGCACCAGTCGATCGAAAAGCCTGCGTCGATCGATGAAGACCGTGCCGCCTTCCGTCGCGCTCGCTCCCGCGCGGTCCATTGGCGTCGTCTCGAGCTCCGCGAGCCGATCGAACACCAGCTCGTGATCGCCGACCTTCACGACGTCGCCATGTTTCAGCGCGTGCCGGCTCACACGAACGCCGTTGACGAACGTGCCGTTCGTGCTCTGCAGGTCTTCGACGGTGTACTCGCCATCGGTGCAGAAGACACACGCGTGGTGTCCTGACACCGCGGGGCCGTCGATGATGATCGTGTTGTCAGGCAGACGGCCGATTGTCGCGGTTGGTCCGGCCGCGTACTGTCGCGATTGATCGTCGGACACCAGAGTGAGTATCGCCATCAGCGTCTCCGCGTTCGAGATCGGTCCGATGCCACGAAACTTCAAGTTCCGGGCCGCGGGACGCGCGTCGGCAACCGTTGCCAAACCATGGGGATGCGCATCCTCCGGTGGTGACTCCATGGCGGGTGAACGCCAGATCTGTAATTTTGCAACCCGAAATGTCACGGAACGCCCACCCCTCCGCGGCCCTGTGTGCCAGGGCCGCATCGTACGGGAGTTGCATCCGCAATCAGCATTCGACAATCCGCATTCGATTCGGCATTCGGCATTAGCAATCAGCACTCAGCATTCGAAAATCAGCATTTCTTTTTATGCTGGGCACCTCGATCGGCAAGTATCGGATTGTCGGATCGCTCGGCAGGGGAGCGACGGGTGTCGTCTACCGTGCGGTCGACGAGACGCTCGGCCGCCAGGTCGCCATCAAGGTTCTCATTTCCGCCGTCGCGGAATCCGATCTGATCAAGCGGTTTCGCACCGAGGCGACCGCGCTGGCCAAGCTGAATCATCCCGGGATTGCCACTATCTACGAGCTGTTCTCGTCCGGCTCCGACCTCATGATGGTCATGGAGTTCGTGCCTGGACAAACGCTCGAGCAGCTGTCGCACCGCGAGGGACCGATGGCGCCTGCGCGGGCCGCCCATCTCGTGGACGCGATCCTGTCTGCACTCGAGCACGCGCATCGCGCTGGCATCATCCACCGCGATATGAAGCCCGCGAACGTGATGGTCAGCCAGGCAGGCGGCGTGAAGATCATGGACTTCGGCATCGCGCGCGTGCGCGGCGTCGAACACATCACCATCGACGGTTGCTTGATGGGAACACCGGCGTACGTGTCGCCGGAGCATGTCCGCGGGGAGCCGGTGGACGAACGGGCAGATCTCTATGCGGTGGGTGTGATCTTCTATCGGCTGCTGACGGGGAAGCTGCCCTTCGATGCCGACAGCACCGTGGTCATGCTGCAGAAGCACGTGTCGGAAGCGCCGGCGCAGCTGTGCGCGCACCGGGCGGATCTTCCGGCGTGGTGCGAATCGATTGTGCAGCGCGCCATGGCCAAGACGCCGGCGAAACGGTTTCAGACGGCGAGCGAGTTCAGAACGGCACTGAGGCGGGCGGCAGGTGCGCCGCCCGCCGTTGCGCGTTCGAAAGCGTCGCGCCGTGGCGAGGCAGAGGATGCCTCCGCGACCGCGCGGCTGCGAAAGACGACGATCGTCCTTTCGCGCAGCGTTGCGAGCGTCGTTCGCAGGTCCGCAGGTTCACCGACCCCTGCTCGACTGGCGTCGTGGGCCGCTGGCCGCTGGTCGAGCGCGTTCGGCTCGCTCGCACTCGTGGCAAGCCTCGTTCTTGGGATGCATATGACGGCGCGCGCGCCCGCCTCGCCCCGCATGGATCGGCCAGCCGCGGCGGCTGCGATAGCCGCAAGTGGACAGCCCAACGAAGTAGTTGTTCCCAACCAGCGCGAACGCGCGCCAGAGCCGCGCGCCATCGTCGCTCCGGAGATCAAACCCACGTACCCCGCCCGGGCCTTTGTCACCAAAGGGCTCGTGGAAAACGGGCAGGAGCGGCGCCTGCGCGACGTACGGCTGGTGCTGACGGGCAGGAGCATGACCGTGTCGGATGACGCGACACGCCAGCGTTTGCAGGTCGTGCCCTTCGATGACGTGAAGGCGATCGCCTACTCGCACGGACGCGATCCGATGTGGAACTCGTCAGGCCGACCGACGCCAATCGTCCGCACGTCGGGCCGCTTCTCCCGTGTGTTCGGCATCGGCGGCAGCCGGCACTGGATTTCGCTGATGACGAGCACCACTCGGCGGTTCGTAATCCTTCGAGTCGATGACGCGCAGGTCGGCGACGTCCTGTCCGCGCTCGAGGAGCGAACCGGGCGCACGGCGCAGCTCCTGGAATCGCGCAAAGGCGCCGACTAGCGGTGGGGGAGCAGCGGAGTCATGGTCTCGCGCCGAGGACGCTGAGGACGCGGAGGGTCGTGCGTTCGCCACGTCGCGCGTGGGGCGACGGGAGGGCGAGAGACCCGCACAGACAAACGGCGCACCGCGCCCGGCCGCTTGTCTGTGCGGATCTCTCCCCCTCCCTGCGGCCGGCCGCAGGCCGGCCGTGGCGAACGCACGCAGTCCCCGGATCTCTGCGATCCCCGCGCTCTCCGCGCGAGATCCGTGCGCTCTCAGCGCGAGATCCGTGCGGTCTCTGCGCGACACGTCTCTCGCACCGCGGATCTGGTGCTAGCTGTCCGGTATCGGGACGGCCTCGTCC
>JBKPTT010000136.1:0-9838 GCA_046735635.1 Acidobacteriota bacterium
CATCGAGCCTGGCCGGACGACTCTGCCATCGCTGCTCGCGAAAGCCGGCTATGCGACCGGCGCGGTGGGGAAGTGGCACCTCGGGCTCGGGCCGACGGGCGGACCCGACTGGAACAGGGACATCGTTCCGAACCCGAACGCGATCGGGTTCACCTCCTCGTTCATCATGGCCGCGACGGGCGATCGGGTCCCGACGGTGTTCGTCAAGAACGGCCGCATCGTGGGTTTCGATCCGGCTGATCCGATCTTCGTCAGCTACACGAACCCCGTGGGCGACTGGCCGACCGGCAAGGACCATCCCGAGCTGCTGAAGATGCAGTCGAGCCACGGGCACGATCACACGATCGTCAACGGCATCGGCCGCATCGGCTACATGACCGGCGGGAAGGCCGCGCTCTGGAAAGACGAGGAGATGGCCGACGTCTTCACCGGCAAAGCTGTGGAGTTCATCGAAGCACACAAGGACGGTCCGTTCTTTCTGTACTTTGCGACGCACGACCCCCACGTGCCACGGGTGCCGCATGCACGTTTCGTCGGCAGGTCCGGTATGGGACCTCGGGGAGACGCGATCCTCGAGGCGGATTGGTCGGTCGGGCAGGTTCTGGCCACACTCGATCGGTTGAAGCTGACGGACAACACGCTCGTCATCTTCACCAGCGACAACGGGCCGGTCCTGGACGACGGTTACAAGGACGATGCGCGAGAGAAACTGGGAAGCCACAAACCGTGGGGGCCGTTCCGCGGGGGCAAGTACAGCACGTTCGAAGCGGGCACCCGCGTGCCGTTCATCGTGCGCTGGCCCGGGCACGTGAAATCCGGTGTATCGGACGCACTCGTCTCGCAGATCGACTTCCTCGCGTCATTCGCGGGGTTCACCAAGCAGAAGCTCGATGCCGATGCAGGACCTGACAGCGTGGATACGATGGCCGCGTTCCTGGGCACGTCGAAGCAGGGGAGGGACAGTCTGATCGAGGAAGGTGGCGGCCTGGCGCTGCGGCGCGGCCAGTGGAAGTACATCGAGCCGAACAAACGTCAGCGCGTCAACCGGGACACGGGCATCGAGCTCGGAAACAGCCCCGAGCCGCAGCTGTACGACCTGTCGAAAGATCCCGGAGAGGCGAAGAACCTGGCGGCCGAGATGCCCGAAAAGCTCCGGGAGCTCGCGTCAGAGCTCGATGCGTTGAAGACAGCCGGAAGGACGCGCCGCTAGCGGACCACCAGCACCCCTTCCATCCTCTTGCAGCGTTCGTCCGTGGTGAGGTTGCAGTAGAACCGGTGGGTGCCGGGCTGGTCGGCCCTGAACTCGAAGGTGACCGTCTGGCCGGCAGCCGCGCGCTTGGCGATGCGGTAATTGTCGATCGTGAAGCTATGGGCGATGTCCTTCGCGGTGAACGTAATCTTCACCACGTCGTCCTTGTTGACTTCGATGCGGGCCGGGGAGAACGTGAAGTGGTCGCCGTTGATCGTGAATTCGCGGGGTGTGGCCTGCGTATGTGCGGCCGGCCGGATCGCGAACGGCAGCGCCATCAGCGCGGCCGCGAGGCTCGCCGATGCAACGACGGTCTTGTAAGTCATTGGGCCCTCTAGGATAAGACGACGGGGGCTCCCGCCAGGTTTGCCCCCGCGGCCTCCCTATCGGCGCCCTTCGGTCTTTTCGGCTCGATCGGCTCCGGCCTTTGCGGTCTGGCCTTCCTCGGGCGTGAGCAGCGCCTTACGGCTGAGCCGGATCTTGCCGGACGGATCGATGTTGATCACTTTGACCATCACCTGATCCCCTTCCTTCAGCTCGTCGCGCACGTCCTTCACGCGGTAGTGGGCGATCTCGGAAACGTGCAGCAGGCCGTCGAGCCCCGGCATGATCTCCACGAATGCGCCGAAATCGGTGATTCGCTGTACCTTGCCCAGGTAGGTCTTGTTCAACTCCGGCGTCGCGGTCAGCTCCTGAATGATGCCGATCGCCTTGGCAGCCGACGCCTCGTCGGCGGACGCGACGTTCACGCGGCCGTCGTCCTCGACGTCGATCTTCACGCCCGTGCGCTCGATGATGCTGCGAATCATCTTGCCGCCCGGTCCGATGACGTCGCGGATCTTGTCGACCGGAATGCGGATGGTGACGATGCGCGGCGCGTGCTGCGAGACGTTGGTGCGCGACTCGGCGAGCGTCTGCTGCATCTTCTCGAGGATGAAGAGCCGCCCCTCCCGCGCCTGCGCGAGCGCCTTGCGCATGATCTCCATCGTGATCCCGGAGACCTTGATGTCCATCTGCAGCGCGGTGATGCCTTCGGCAGTGCCGGCGACCTTGAAGTCCATGTCGCCGTAATGGTCCTCGGCGCCCGCGATGTCGGTGAGGACGGCGTACTTGCCGTTCTCCTCGTTCATCACCAGGCCCATCGCCACGCCCGCGACCGGCGCCTTGAGCGGCACGCCGGCGTCCATCATCGACAGCGAGCCGCCGCAGACCGAAGCCATCGACGAAGAGCCGTTGGATTCCAGAATGTCTGAGACGACGCGGACGGTGTAGGGGAACTTCTCTTCGGTGGGCATCATCGCTGCGAGCGCGCGCTCCGCCAGCGCGCCGTGGCCGATTTCGCGGCGTCCAGGCCCGCGCATGAATGCGACCTCGCCGACCGAGAACGGCGGGAAGTTGTAGTGGAGCATGAACCGCTTCCACTGCTCGCCATCGACGGTCTCGACCTTCTGCTGATCGTCGGCGGTGCCGAGCGTCGCGGTCACGAGCGCCTGGGTCTCGCCGCGCGTGAATATCGCCGAGCCGTGTGTGCGCGGCAGCACGCCAACCTCGATCGTGATCGGGCGGATCTGGTTGAACGCGCGTCCGTCGAGACGCTTCCCGCGCTCGAGGATCTCGTCGCGGAGCACCTTCTCCTTCAGTTCCTTGAAGATCGTCTTCGCGTCGGTTTTCCGCTCGACCTCGTCATCGGGGATGTCGGCGATCAGGTTCGCCAGCACTTGGTCCACGGTCCCGTAGTTCTCGAGCTTGTCCTGGATACGCATCGCGTCGGCGAGCGGCACCAGAACCTTCTCCTCGACCTCGCGGTAGAACTCCTTGCCGATTTCCTTCTTCGCGGTCTGCTGCTTCTTCTTGCCCGGCTGCTTCGACAGCGCGTCGATGCCAGCGACGATCCCCTTGATCGCCGCGTGCCCGCGCTCGAGCGCCTGCACCATCTGTTCTTCCGGAACTTCCTTCGCGCCCGCTTCGACCATGACGATCCCATCCGCCGTGCCGGCAACGATGAGGTCGAGCGTGCTGCGCTTGCGCTCGTCGAACGTCGGATTGATGACGAAGTCGCCGTCGACGTGTCCGACGCGCACGCCCGCCAGTGTGCGGGTGAAGGGGATGCTCGATACGGCGAGCGCCGCCGAGGCGCCGGTGATCGCGAGCACGTCCGAGTCGTTCTCGGAGTCGGCCGAGAGCACGAGCGCGATGATCTGCGTCTCGTTGCGCCACCCTGACGGGAACAGCGGGCGAATCGGCCGATCGATCAGCCGGCTCGTGAGCACTTCCTTTTCGGTCGGTTTGCCTTCGCGCTTGAAGAAGCCGCCGGGGATGCGCCCCGACGCGTAGGTGTATTCCTTGTAGTCGACGGTCAAGGGGAGGAAATCGATCCCTTCCCGCGGCTGGGGCGCGGTGCACGCTGTCACCAGCACAACCGTATCGCCCGACCGTACGACGACGGATCCATCGGCCTGCTTGGCCAGCCGGCCCGTCTCGATCGAGAGGGTCCGACTGCCTATTGAAATCTCTCGTGTGTGCATGTCTATCTTTCTGTCAAGTGAGCTTCGCCAGCTTCCCGGGAGCTTGAGCCGCGTGAGCCCGGAGCCATAGGCCCCGAGCCGTTACTTGCGGATGCCGAGGCGGCGGATTAACTCCGAATACCGATCCGTGTCCTTCCGTTTGAGGTAGTCGAGCAGGCGCCTGCGCTGGCCAACCAGCTTCAGCAGGCCACGGCGGGAGTGATGATCCTTTGCGTGGGTCTTGAAATGTTCGGTGAGGTAGTTGATGCGCTCGCTGAGGAGCGCGACCTGTACCTCGGGGGAACCGGTGTCGCCGTCGTGCGTCTTGTACGTGCCGATGACTTCCGTCTTGCGATCCTTGGTAAACGCCACTGTTGCCTCCACGCACGGCCCAGAAGTCGGAGCGGAATGCCCCGTACCAGACCGCCGTCTTGTCCCGCAGTTCCTCGCCTGTCTCTCTCGGTGGAAAAATTACAATTCCAAACGACTCAATATTTTACACCAACACGAGAACGGGATGCAAAAGCCCTCCGGCGCGTACTTCCGCGATGCCGAGGAGCTTCCCGGTGCGGTCGAGCAGCCGACGCGTGGCTCCATCGGCTGCGTCGCAGCCAGTTCGTTCGCAATCCGACGGGCCGACCCCGTTTCCGTGTGTCGCGCGCCAGACGCCCCGCTCGTTGAGTGTGATCGCCGGCATCTCCTGGAGGAGATGTTCCATTGGAAGAACGGCCGCGCGGGCGCTGGCAGGGTCGGCCTCCGCCGCTTCGAGAGCCACCGCCTGGTGGAGACGAAAGCTCCCGGCGCGAGTGCGTCGGAGCGTTTCCAGATGTGCCCCGCAGCCGAGCCGCGCCCCAAGCTCGTGAGCGAGCGACCGGACGTAGAATCCGGAGCTTGCGCACAGGCGCACGCGAGCCAGTCCGTCCTCGTATGACTCGAGCACGAGCTCGCTGACGGTCACCTCGACCGCGCGCAGCTCCACCGGCTGGTTTTTCCGTGCGAGCTTGTACGCCCGAACCCCGTCTACTTTTTTCGACGAGAAGGGTGGCGGCATCTGCTCGAAGGTGCCTTGGAACGCGGTAAGCGCCGCGTCGACCATGTTCCGGTCGATCCCCGCGGGCGCGGCAATCGCGGCACCGCTGAGGCGGGTGCCGTCGTAGGTCTCGGTCGCCAGGCCGAGGCGAATGCCGGCGTTGTACTCCTTGTCGTCGCTCGTGAGAAATGTCGCGAGGCGAGTCGCACGTCCGATCACCAGCGGAAGAACGCCGGTCGCGAACGGATCGAGGGTTCCGGTGTGCCCAATCCGCTTCGTCGCGAGCACACGCCGCATCCGTGCGACCACGTCATGAGACGTCGGCCCCGCCGGCTTGTCGATGATCACAACTCCGTCGATCATGGTGAGTCACGGATCTCGCGCAGAGTCCCGCGGAGACAGGTCTCGCGCAGAGATCGCAGAGCACGCAGAGATCGGGAATGGTGCGAGCGGGGGCATTCCGCCGGGCTACTCGAGAAACGGAATGCCCCCGCTCGCACCATTTGCGGCCTCCGCGTTCTCGGCGGCCTCCGCGCGAGATCTGTCTCGGCGGACTCTGCGCGAGATTACGCGGGTCGCGACTGCAGGCCCTCGGCAATCGCGCGCTCGATGAGCGCGATAATTTTCGGCCGCACTTCCCCGACCGGACCCGTCACCGTGAAGCCCGCGGCATTCTTGTGGCCTCCGCCGCCGAACTGATTGGCGACCGAGCGCACGTCGACGTCGTACTTCGACCGCATGCTGACCCGGACTTCGCTGCGCGGCGTTGCCTTGAAGAACACGACGGCCTGAATCTCGCGCGCCGTGAGCGGCAGGTTGATCAGGCCTTCGGTATCGTTATGCGTGCACCCGCACGCCTGCAGCATCGCATCGTCCATGTACATGACGGCAAGGTGGCCGTCGTCGAGCAGCTCCATGGAGTCGAGCAGCGCGCCAATGAGCTTCAACTTGCCGAAGCTGTTGCTGTCGAACACACGGCGCGCCATGGTCGCAGGATTGACCCCGGCCTCGACGGTCTGGCGGCATATGTCGAACGTCCGCGGCGTGATGTTCGAGTGGTGAAACGAGCCCGTATCGGTCAGGATCGCGAGATAGATATGCGTCGCAATCTCGATCGTCAGCGGCACGTCGAGCTCGCGGATCACGTCGAAGACCATCTCGCCGCACGCGGCCGACGTCTCGTCGTGCCAGTTGACCGCGCCGTACATGCGGTTGCCGGCGTGATGATCGATGTTGATGAGGAACTGCCCCTCGAGCCCGGCCACCCCGGTGCGGCTCAGATCGCTGCACTCCATCACGATGACGGCATCGAAGTCGCCCGACACCCGGTCGGCGATCTCGATTCGATCCATTCCGGGGAAATCCTCGTAGTGATCGGGCGCGCGGTCCGAGTTGACAATGCGCACCTGCTTGCCGAGCGCATCGAGCGCGAAAGCCATCGCCAGCTGCGAGCCGATGGAGTCGCCGTCGGGCCGCGCGTGCGATGTCAGAAGGAAGCGTTGGCGACGCATCACCTCGCTCCGAATCTGCCGGAGCGCGGCTGTCGTGGACTCCACTTCCACGGGTTCATTCATCATCGTTTGGCGTGTTGAGCTCCTGGAGGATGCGTTCGATGCGATCGCCTCGCTCGATCGCTTCGTCGTAGAAGAACGCGAGCTCCGGCACGCGCTTCAGCCGGAGGCGCTGACCGATCTGGCGGCGCAGGAACGGCGTCGCGCGGTCGAGCGCCCGCGCCGATTCCCTGCGGGCCTTCTCGTCGCCGATCGTCGTGTAGTACACCCGTGCCTGCTGCAAGTCGGGCGAGACCTTGACGTGCGTGAACGTCAGGAACCCGATGCCGGGATCGTGAACTTCGCGCGTCAGCAGTGCGCCGAGCTCTTCACGGATTTGATCTCCGACTCGGGACGCTCGGGGTGAGTGGGGCATGGCCTTTACCGCAGCCGCTATACAGGTGTCGCCACTCTCTCCACCACGAAGGCTTCGATGACGTCACCGACCTTGATGTCGTTGTACCGCTCGAAACCGATGCCGCACTCGAAGCCGGCCTTCACTTCCGAGACGTCGTCTTTGAAGCGCCGCAGCGAGGAGATCTTCCCTTCGTAGATCACCACGTTGTCGCGAAGCAGCCGCGCCTGCGTGTCGCCCGCGCGCGTGATTCGCCCGTCGAGCACCATGCAGCCCGCGATCGTTCCAAACTTCGGCGTCCTGAACGTCTCGCGCACTTCGGCCGAACCGATCCGGACTTCGCGGAAGGTCGGCTCGAGCAGCCCTTCCATCGCCTTCTTCATCTCGTCGACGACGTTGTAGATGACCGAGTGGAGCCGCACGTCGACCTTCTCGCGCTCGGCCACGTCGGTCGCGTTCCGATCCGGCCGCACGTTGAACCCGACGATGATTGCGTTCGACGCCGAGGCGAGCAGCACGTCCGACTCGTTGATCGCGCCGACGCCGCTGTGGATGATGCGGACCTTCACCTTGTCGTCGGTGAGCTTCGTCAGGGTGTCGGCGAGCACCTCGGCCGAGCCCTGGACGTCCGCCTTGATGATGATCGGCAGCTCCTTGACGCCGCCCTCGGCGATTTGCTGCTGCAGCGACTCGAGGGTGAGACGGCTGCCCTTGCCCCCGAGCGCTTTTTCCTTCGCTTGCGCCTGCCGGAAGAGTGCGATTTGACGTGCCTTGGCCGCGTCGGTCAGCGTCTGGAACGCGTCGCCCGGCGCCGGCAGGCCGCCGAGACCGAGCACTTCGACGGGCGTCGCCGGGCCGGCCGATTTGATCGGGCGGCCGCGGTCGTCGATGAGCGCGCGAACCTTGCCGACGATCGTGCCCGCAATGAACGTGTCGCCGACGCGGAGTGTGCCGTCCTGCACGAGAATCGTCGCAACGGGTCCGCGGCCCTTGTCGAGTTTCGCTTCGAGCACGGTCCCGGATGCGTTGCGCTTCGGGTTCGCCTTCAACTCGCTCATCTCGGTGACGAGCAGGACCATCTCGAGGAGCAGGTCGAGCCCTTCCTTCTTCTTTGCCGACACCTCCACCATGACGGTGGAACCGCCCCACGCTTCCGGCGTCAACCCGAGGTCCGCAAGCTCCTTCTTGACGCGTTCGGGGTTTGCGTTCGGCTTGTCGATCTTGTTGATCGCGACGAGGATCGGCACGCTGGCGGCACGCGCGTGGTCGATCGCCTCTTTCGTCTGCGGCATGACGCCATCGTCTGCCGCCACGACGAGGACGACCACGTCGGTGACCCGTGCGCCGCGCGCGCGCATCATCGTGAACGCTTCGTGGCCCGGCGTATCGAGGAACACGACCTTTCGGTCGTTGACGGTGACCGCGTATGCACCGATGTGCTGCGTGATTCCGCCGGCTTCCCGCTCTGCGACGCGCGCCGAGCGGATCGCGTCGAGCAGCGTCGTCTTGCCGTGGTCTACGTGCCCCATGACGGTCACGACGGGCGCACGCGTCACGAGATCCGCAGGATCGATGTCCTCGGCCTCGACCTGCAGCATCTCTTCCTCGAACGTCTGCATCTTCACTTCGGCGCCGAACTCGCGCGCGATCATCGCGGCAGTCTCGTCGTCGAGGGTGCTGTTGATCGTCATCATGAGGCGGCGATCCATCAGCTTCTTGAGGACGTCCTTCGCCTTGATGTCGAGCTTGGTCGCGAGATCCGCGACCGTCATCCCCTCGGCGAGGGTGATGGTGCGCGTCACCGGAGGCGGAGCTGCCGCGGCAGGCGCGGGTGCGTGCACGCGCGGCGCTTCGCGCTTGGCTGTCGCCGGCCTCGGCCCGCCACCTGGCCGATGATGCATGGGCGGCCGGTACGGCGGAGGCATTCCCGGACGTGGAGCCGATGGGCGCACAGGCTGGGCCGGCAGCGGCCGCGGTCCACCGAGATTCGCGCCGGGTCGTGGCGGAATCCCTCCGCCGGCTGGCCGCTGCGGCGCGCGCGCGGCCGCACCGGGAGCGGGACGGCCCACCGCGGGTTTGCTGAGATTGCCAGTCGGCGCCTGCGAAACGGCCGGAGTCGGCGGGGTTGGCGGACGCACGAGAACCGGACGGCGAGGCGGCGCAGGCGGCGCCTGCCCCGTCTTTGGATCCTCGACGCGCAGACGAATCGTGGGAGGCACCACACGGCCCGTCGGCGGCGGAATCGTTGGACGTGGAACTGGAGGCACAACGGCGCCCGCGGAGGCGGGCGCTGAAGACGTGGACTCGGCCAGGGCCGGCTCGGGAGATTCGATCGTCGGTTCCTCCGTGACAACGGTTATCGGCGGCGCGGAAAGTGGTGGTGCGGCTGGCTCGACCACCGGCTCCGGCTGTTGCGCCACAGGTTGCGGCGGCTCCGCTTCGGCGGGTGGTGGCGCGACTGGCGCGGGGACCAGCACAGGCTCGGCCGCGGCTGGCGGCGCGACGACCGCTTCAGGCGGCGGCGCTGCGGGCTTCGCCGACTTCACCAGGCGCGGCGGCGGCAGCGAAGGCGCTGCCGGTTTCGGCGGTTCAGCCTTGCCAGCAGGCTTCTTGCCTTTGGCAGCAGCAGGCGTGTCGGCGAACGAGGCGTTGGAGGGCACCGTCAAGTTGCGCTGGCGCGCCAGACGCGAGACGAACTCCCGCGCGACGACCTCTTCGATCGTGCTGGATGCGCTCTTGACCTCGATCCCGTGATCGCGCTTCAGCAGCGCCATCACTTCCTGACTCGAGGTGTTCAGCAGCTCGGCGACTCTGTAAATCCGGACTGTGGCCATTCAGTAGTAGTAGGCCGCGCCCTTGAGGCGCGGCGTCTTCGGTAGGCCGGGCTTTTCAGGCCCGGCGCCTTGCACTTCTTACCGTTCGGTTGCTTCTTCTGCTTCTTCTGCTTCTTCTGCCTGCGCCGCGACATCCACATCGGTCGGTGTCGCGGGCTCGGCTGCGGCTGCCGCGGCCTCGACCGGCGCGGCTTCGCCCTCGATCGGCTCGGCCGCTCCCGCGTCGGTTTCGTGCGCCTCCACCGTCTCCTAGGAAACTCCCGTCTCCAACGCGCCTAGATGAATCTCGACTTCCTTGCGCTTCTCTTCCTCGCTC
>JBKPTT010000137.1:0-10291 GCA_046735635.1 Acidobacteriota bacterium
ATCGTGCTGATCGCGACGTCGGCAAGACGCTCGCGGATATCGTTCCAGCGTGCCCGATCGAATTGAGATCGCGCCGCCGACTCCCTCAACTCGCGGACAATCCGCTCGCGCATTTCGGCGGCGGCCTTCCGCGTGAACGTAATTGCGAGGATGTTGGAGGGATCGACGCCCGCCTTCAGCAGGTTGACATAGCGCGAGACGAGGACCGACGTCTTGCCCGTCCCAGCCGAGGCCTCGAGCACGACGTTGTTCCGGGGGTCTACGGCGAACTGACGGGCGGAAGAATCGGGATCGTCGGCGTGCAGCTCGGCAAAACCGGCAGGCGTAATCGACGGCTCGTCGTTGCTGCCGCCAAACAGCGACGGCTGTGATGGCCCGCGACCGATGGCGTCACTCATCGCCGACGTAATCCTTGCGGCACACGGTCGCGTAGCCGCAGCGTGTACAGAGGAACGGCTCGTCTGGACGCGCGGGAAACTCGCCGCGCTCGATTGCGTCAACCGCTGCGAGCAGCCGCTCCTGCCCCGACTCCACCGCATCTCGCAGCGACGTTCCCGCGCCGAGCGCGACGAAGGCGTTCTTCTCCTTGAATGCCACGTAGCCCGCGCGGCCGAGCGTCCACGTCCGATTGTGCCGTCCCGCGAGCGCCTGTTCAGCACACACGCCGTACACCGACAGCTGCAGCGCACGCCCGGGCTTCGGGGCCTTTCCGAGCTTGTAGTCCACCACTCGGAGCGTACCGTCCGCCATCAGATCGATCCGATCGGCTTTCGCGCGCAGCTCGAGACGCCGCGTCGCCGAGGAGGCCGTGAACAGAAACGCGCCTTCGAGCTCGTGCTCCAGCAAGCGTTCGACGACGTCACCTCCCTGCTCGATCTCGAACGCGAACGCCCGCTCGGCGAGACCTGGTGCCGCGGCCGAGCCAAGAAGGTGCGTCCGCTCGACGGCGCGGTCCGATTCGGGCAGCGTGGCGAGCTGCGCTTCGGCGATGTCGTGGAAGAGGGCGACGGCATCCGCAACATTTTGCGTGTTGATTGTTCCACGGCCCGCACGTTGCCACTCGTCGAAGAACATCTCGAATACTGAGTGCAAAAACAGTCCGCGCTCGAGTGGCGTCATCCCCGCCTCGTCGTCACGCTCTTCCTGAAGGCGCAGCACGTAGGACGCGAAGTACTTGAACGGACAATCCAGGTAACGCTCGACGCTGCTGACAGCATAGACGGCGGGGGGACGCGCGCCGACGGCACCGCGATTGAGCTCCGCAGAGGCGGTCCGTAACACCCGCACGGCAAGCCATTCGCGCGGTGGTCCTGAGAGCAGACTGCTCTCGACCGGCTCCTCGGAAAGCCCTTCGTGCACGAACACGCGTGCGGTATGTGTCGCCGGGACGTGCTCGATCGCCATTCGCGGCTCCTCCAGCTCTTCGAGGAACGGAGACGCCGGCACGAGTAGGTCGGCCTCGAGCGTGAACGTGGATACGGACACACGCTGCCTCGGCGCGCGAAGAAGGTCGTGGAAGCGCGCGCGCGCAGCGCTGAGACGGTCGGATTCCTTTGCCCAGCCGAGCTGCGTCAGAAGCGAGGAGGGATAAAAGATGCTCCGTCGATTCCGATCCGGCCAGTCCGATTCGACGAGTCCGACGAGCCGCACTTCGTCCAGGTCCGCATACGCGGCCGAGGTCGCGTCGAGAAGGATCACCCCTCGTGATCCGTTCCGCGGTGAAAACGTTTGCGATTCGATCCAGCGCCGGACCGTGTTCGTCAGATCGGCGACCGGCACCGGTCGATCGTCATGGGCTCGGTGCGCAATGCCGAGCGACTGCAGGCCGCCGAGGATTGCCGCGCGCGCGCGCAGGTGACGTGCATGCCAGGGATCGGCCTCTTGCGGTAGCCGTTCGTGCATCGCGATGAACTCGAGGAGCGTCTCGATCTGTCTTGACGCCGTGCTGGCCTCGGTCACCCGGCGAATCACGGCTGCGGCCGCTGACGCGGCGCGCAGCGCGGAAATCGAAGGGTGCTCCTCTGCAACCTCATTCAGACGGTCCCAACCGCCCGAATACTTCATCGTCCTGAGCGCGCGGTCGGCAACCGCTATGTCGGCCCGCGTGAGCGCCCGACCGTCGACCGCGAACGCGAAATGCGGCGATCGGAGAAGCGCCACGAGCGTGGGCCGCGTCGCTTCCGAAACGAGGAACGAGAACATCAGGTCCAGAGCGGCCGCGAACGGCTCGCCGGCAAGCGGCAGGGCGTCGAGACCCTGATACGGCATCTGCGCATCTGGAAACACTTGTCGCGCCAGGTAGAGGTACGGAAGCGGACGTTGGAACACGACCGCGGTGCGGTCCAATCCGTTGATCCGGCGGCGCGTCAAATCGCGAGCGAAATCCGCGAGCTCTTCCTCGCGATCGCGGGACACGAACCACCGAATCGCTTCTCCGCTTTCCTGCGGCGCGGGGACCGCCAACACCGGGACCGCGGCTGCTATTGCGAAGCGCTCCTCTTCAATTCCTGGCAATGCCTCGTGAATCCGCTCGTGGTAGCCGGTCGCGAGAAGCTGCTCTGTCGCGACGACGTCGATTCGCGTGATGCCCGGGATGCGTGCCAGGAGATCGTAGTCGGCCAGCCAGAGACCATGAGGATCTGCCGCCTCGTCGGCTACGGTTACGACGACATGACCGTAGGGCGGATCGAAGGACGCTGGCGCCTCGAGCAGGCGGCGGCGCAATCCGTGCTCGTCGACGAGCCCAGTCGCATCCACGCGGAGTTCGAACGCCTCGAATGCCGCCGCGAGGAATCTCGTGAGCTGAAGGAGCCGCTCGGCGCCGCGATCCATGTGGGCGTTCGATTCCAAGGCGTCGAGCATGTTTCGCGCGAACGCCGCCGTTGTCCGGTCGCGCCGGCGCAGCTCGTCATAGAAAGCGAGAATCTCGACGACGAGTCCGGCGCGCAGCCGGAACGGCGCGGGAGCGCCCTGCTGCGAACTCGCCTCGGCGGCGGACCGAAACATTACCTCGCGGTCGAAAGGCGTCAACCGGCGCGGCGCGTCCGGCAGGTTCGCGTACAGACGGTCGTAGAAATCCTCACGCGTGACGAAGTCCGGCAGCAGGAGGGCCGTCGCGTGTGCAAGACAGAGATCTTCGAGGGTCCGCCTGAGCGCCTCCGCCGCGCCTCGCGTCGGCACGACGACCGCGCACGAGCGAGCCTCCGGCGTCGCCGTGCTGCGCGCGACGAACGCGTGCATGGACTGCAGATCGGGCACCCGCACCAGGCGGGTGTTGCGCGGGGTGATCACCGGTTTGTCGGAGGTGCCGTGAGCCTGTCGAGCTCGTCGCCCGCACGCTGCATCAGGAGCAACGCGCCTGCTGCAGCAGACGACGCCTCCCACGCGAGCGACATGTCTCCTGATGATACCGCGGTACGCCGCGCTGCGACGGCTCGTGTCGCCATCTGAAGTGCGGACGTGTAGAGGGCGTGCGCGGGCGCGAGATCGGAAGGCACTTCGAGCGTGGCGAGCCGCTGCCGTGCCACGATGTAGCGCTCCTCCAGACGCGGCAGCAGGCCCGGCGGCGGACCTGCCAGATCGCGAATCAGCTCGAGCGATGGGGTGGTCTGTCGAAGCTCGCGCACCGTAAACGCGATCGACGTGCGGTAGCGTGCGAACATCTCGGTCCGCGCGGCCCAGGCGTCACGCGCGAGCCGCACTCGCCTCGCCTCGTCCAGACGAAGATCGAGCATGCGCAGTAACGATGTCGTCTCCTGCGGACGCTTTCTTCCCCATCGATCGTCCGCCGTGAGCACGTCATCGACGAGCCTGCGGACGCCGGCGACGTCCCCCCTCGATGCGCGCGCCGAGGCTTCCGTGGCCGCTACCGATGCCAGATTGGCATACCGTCTCTCGACCCTGAGCTCCGCGGTCAGCTCGGAGGACGCTTCGTTGCGCAGCGCGGCGGCCCACCCACCCGTGCGGGGGACCTCTTTCAGCGCCCCTTCGATCGAGCGCAGCAGGGAGATGCGTTCGGCGGGCTCCGGGGACACACGCGCGACTGACAGCGCCTGCTCCATCGTCTCGCGCAGCGTGGGCGGGGGCAGGAGTTCGACGTCGGGAGGCGACTCGGTGGTTGCGACGAGCGACAGGTCGAAGCTGGATTCTCCCGCGGCGATCGCCAGCTCCGAAATGACCTCATCGAGCATCCCGGTCAACTGCGCAACGTCCTTCGCGCGATAGCCGAAATTCTCCAGCGGCCAGCGTGCGAGGTTTGCGCGTGCCTCCTTCGCGAGGGCGAGGCGGCGAGCGGGATCGGGCGTCAACGCGATCTGGTTGAGCGCGTCGGTCACGCGAGCGCTGAGAAGCGCGAAGTCATCCTCTCCCCGCGTCTCGCCATATCGCTGCGCGCGCACGGCATTCGAGTACCGCTCCGTACGTTCCCAGTCCACCGCTGACTCCGGGATGCTCACGAGCTGCAGAACCGGCGACGCCGAAACGTCGCCGAGCGGGATGTTGACGATGACGCGATCGGCAACGCGGGAGAATTCGCCATAGCTCACGAGCGTCGAGCCGTCGATCAGAAACAGGCGGTACAGCACCGATTCGGCCGCGGCTGCGGGGAGCGCGCCCCCAATCACGAGAGCGCACGCCGCTATTGCGCAGCCGGCGGCCCGGCGCAGCATTCCAGCCCAGTTCGACATCGAGGATCCCAGCCTAGTTGCCACGTCGAGCCGCGGTCAAGATCGTATGAGACGCCTACGGGCTACGGCGTTGTGGAAAACGTGTGGAAGCAAGGTGGATCTCTTGTTGAAGAACCGACAGCGCAAATTTTTTTCCGTGAATTGTGCGCTCAATTCCATGACGCTGCACATTGTGGATGCGCCTTCGTTGGTCCTTTCGCTTGATTGCCGCCATGCGGGCGCTACACTAAGCCCCGCTCCTCGTCCTGCGCATCCTTTAATACACGGCGGCTCTCGTGAACGTGCATCGCTTCGAAGAAATCATCAACGGTCGGGAATACCGGATAGAGGTTTCGAGCGTCGGGGCCGGCAAATGGCGTGCACAGCTCGCCCGATTGCCCGGCGGCTCGGCGGCGACGATGCCGTTCTATGGCACCACCCCGAAGGAGGCGGCGGGACAGCTGAGCCAATGGCTCGCGCTCGCCCATGGGCGATCCCGTCCTCAGCTATAGTTAGCCGGATGCGGCCGCGTCTCGCCGGGCTCCTCCTGTTTCTGACAGCCGCGCTATGCCCGTGGTTGGCCGGCGCGCAGGAGAAACGTGACGAGCCTGCGCTTCCGAAGATCCGGCTGATCGCCACCGGCGGCACCATATCGAATCGTTCGGGCGGACGTCTTACGGCCGAGGAGCTCGTCGAGCTGTTGCCTGGTGTCGATCGGTACGCGAGGGCGGAGTTCGAGCAGTTCAGCAACGTCGCAAGCGGCGCGCTCACGATTCGGCAATGGGTCCAGCTCGCCGACCGGATCAACGAGCTCTTCGCCGATGACCCCGCTCTTGCCGGAATCGTCGTCACGAGCGGCACCGACACGCTCGAAGAGATGGCGTATTTTCTCGACCTCACCCTCCATACCGATAAGGCCGTCGTCGTGGTCGGATCCATGCGCAACCCAAGCACGTTGGGCTACGAAGGAGCCGCCAATCTGCTCGCAGCGTATCGCGTTGCCGCCGCGCCGGCGTCACGCGGCAAAGGCGTACTGGTCGTCTTGAACGACGAGATCAACGCCGCGCGCGAGGTCACCAAGACCGATGCGCATCGCCTGCAGACGTTCCAGTCCCGCGACTACGGCCTGCTCGGCGTCGTAGATGCCGATCGTGTCATCTACTATCGCGAGGCCCTCAAGAGACATACCGCCAGAAGCGAGTTCGATGTGTCAGGGGTCGAAGACCTCCCGCGCGTGGACGTCGTGTTGACGTATCAGGGCGCGTCGGGCGACGTGATCAAAGCGCTCGTCGATCTCGGAGCGAAGGGCATCGTCGTCGGTGCGGCGGGCGCCGGGGCGCTGAGCGGCACCCAGCCTGAAGCCATCGACTACGCCATGCGGAAGGGCGTCTTCATCGTCATCACCACGCGGACGGGCAGCGGCCGCGTGGCTGCGCGAGGACACGACTCTGCCCCCGCGCGACTGCAGATCCAAGGTGAGGACCTCGAGCCTGTGAAGGCGCGGATCCTTCTCATGCTGGCGCTCACCCGAACAAAAGACGGCGCCGAAATCCAGCGGATGTTCACCGAGTACTGAAAACGTGGCTGGCACTTTCCCGGAAAAGTGCCTGGCACCTGTCGCGCAACAAGGGTGCCGGCCGGCCGCGGTGTTCGCGTGAACACGTTTGACACCGCGGCCATCCTGATCGCGATAGCCGCGGCATCCGGGTATCTCAATCATCGCGTGCTGAGGCTGCCCGCGTCGAGCGGGACGCTGGGCGTCGCGCTCGCCAGCTCGCTGGCGATTCTCGTCGCCGACGCCGTCGTCCCCGGATGGCATCTCAGAGAGGCACTCGCAGGGTTTCTCAGCCATATCGACTTCAACGAAACGCTGATGCAGGGGATGCTCGCGTTTCTGCTGTTCGCAGGCGCCCTTCATCTCAATCTGGAGGGACTGCTCGCGCACAAATGGACGATAGGGGCGCTTTCGACGGTCGGCGTGCTGACCTCCACGGCAATTATCGCCGTGCTGTCGTGGGGCGTGTTCCACGCGATGAACCTCGAGGTGCGGCTAATCAGCTGCGCCGTTCTCGGTGCGCTGATCTCGCCCACCGATCCCGTCGCGGTCATGGGCCTCCTCAAGGAGCTGCGCGCCCCCGCAAGTCTCGAATCGCAGATTGGCGGGGAGTCGCTCTTCAACGATGGCGTCGGCGTCGTGCTGTTTTTCGCGCTCGTGTCGATCGCGGGCCTGACGACCGACGGCGCTGTGATGCACCTCAGACTGGAGCCGCTCAGCGTCAGCGTTTTTTTTCTTCGAGAAGTGCTGGGCGGTGCGCTCCTCGGAGCAGCGCTTGGCTACGTCGCGTACCGGGCGCTCAAGAGCATCGATGATCACCCGCTCGAGCTGCTGATAACGGTCGCACTGGTCTTCTTCACCTACTCGATGTCATTCCGCGTGCACGTATCGGGCCCGATTGCGGTCGTTACGGCGGGAGTTCTCATCGGCAACCCGGGACGGCAGTTCGCGATGAGTCCGAACACACGCGAGCACGTGGACGCCTTCTGGAGCATGATCGATGAAATCCTGAATGCGATTCTGTTTCTGCTGATCGGACTTCAGGTGTTTGCCGTGCCCGCGGGAGCAAACGCCATCGTCGCCGGCCTGCTCCTGATCCCGATCGCGCTTGTCGCCCGGTACATATCAGTCGCCCTGCCGGTCACGGCAATACGACGGCGCCGACCTTTCGTGCCAGGCATCATCCCCGTCCTGACCTGGAGTGGACTTCGCGGAGGCATATCCGTCGCGATGGTGCTCTCGCTGCCGCCTTTTGGGGCACGAGACCTCTTCCTGACGTGCACTTACGCGGTCGTAGTCTTCTCAATCCTGGTACAAGGGCTCACGGTGCGGCGCGTGCTGTTGCACTACGGAATTTGCGAAACGCCCTCGCAGTGATTCAATCCGGCAGCTGACGGATGGGCTGCGGGTGTCGTCTGCGCTCGCGGATTCGTCTCGACGCCGACACGCCCATCGTCACTCCGGCCGTTGTCCACGCGAAGTAACCAGGCCCAAGAAATCCGAACGGCAGGCGGATCGGGCTCCCACGGGATTCGCTCAGGAAGATGCAGCCGACGACAGCCATGTCGGCGACGGCGATCACGGAAACGACCGCGGCGGTCCGGTAATGATGGAGGCGATAGAGCAACGCGGCGGCAACGTAGCCGACGTTCGATGGCCAGGCCACGATCGCGATGGGGGTCAACGAGAACGTGAACGCCTCCCATCCCCACATGTTCGGGTCCGAGTGGGTGCCGATGACGGCAGGAAGCCCAAGCGACACCACGTACGTGGCGATTGACGACCAGTACAAACGGTCGCCCGCCACGCCTATGGAGCCGCCGGCTTGGTCAGGAGTCCGCGATTTCGCATCCACGTCATGAGCAGTTGCGGCCACTGCGACAGCGAGGCGTCGTTCAGCGCCATACCGACGCCGTGCGGTCCCGCCTCGAAGAGGTGCATCTCGACAGGCACTTTCGCTTTTCGCAGCGCGAGGTAGAAGCGAACGCTGTTCTCCACCGGCACGGCGTTGTCGTTGGTCGTGTGGAAGATGAAAGTGGGCGGCGTCTGGGCGGTCACGCGCAGATCGTTCGACAGATCCTCGACGAGCTTCGGATCCGCATTGTCGCCAAGGAGGTTCCGCAGCGAGCCTGCGTGCGTAATCGCTGTGTCGAAGGAAATCACCGGATAGCCCAGGATCAGGAAATCGGGGCGGCTGCTCACGCGATCGATTGGATCCGCCGCGTTCGCGTCGCCGCCGTCGAAGTGCGTGGCGGCCGTCGCCGCGAGGTGGCCCCCTGCCGAGAAGCCCATCATCCCGATCCGATCCGGAATCACGTTGAACTCCGTCGCGCGCGAACGGGCGGTTCGGATCGCGCGCTGCGCGTCTCCGAGCTCAATCGGATGGTGGTAGCGCGGGCCCAGGCGATACTTCAGCACGAACGCCGTCACGCCCATGGCGTTGAACCAGTACGCGAACTGCCGGCCCTCGTGCTCCATCGCAAGATTCTGATAACCGCCGCCCGGTGCGATGACCACGGCGGTGCCGTTCGCGGCGCGGGAGGCTCGATACGCGGTCAGCGTTGGAATATCGGTATCGGCCTTTCCCAGCGCACCGGGCGCTCCACCCTCCCACAGGATGATCTCCTGGGGAGACGCGGGCGCCGGCGCGGGTGTCGCGCCGCGTTGGCCATCAATCGGCGCCGACAAGGTCACGATCGTGACGCAGGTGAGTAGGAACAGGCGGCTCATGCGGGCAGTATACTCGCGGACGGTGATCGCCCACGGCCTGCGAATCGCAACATTTACGCTTCTCTGCATCACGACGACACTCGCGTCGCAGGCGCCGCCCGAAACTGAAGGCGCGCTGACGTTGTGGTACCGGGAGCCCGCGCGCGAATGGAACGAAGCCCTGCCCGTCGGCAACGGCCGCCTTGGCGCCATGGTGTTCGGCGGAACCGCGCAGGAACACATCCAGCTGAATGAGCAGACGGTCTGGTCCGGCGATGCGGCCACACCTCCAGCCATTGGCCCGAGCATCGCGGCCCAGCTCCCCGAGATCCGTAGGCTTCTGTTCGAAGGACGTTACGCAGAAGGTGAAGCAGCCGCCCAGCGGGTCATCCTCACTAACCAGGCAATCCCGAAAGCGAGCTACCAGACGCTTGGCGACCTACTCGTCGATTCCGGTGTCGTCGGCGACGTCGATCGATATCGTAGATCTCTCGATCTCGATACTGCGATCGCAAGAACCACCGTCGCGACGAAACGAGCGACGTACCGGCGCGAGGTGTTCGCAAGTTTTCCCGATCAGGTCATTGTGGTCAGGTTCACCGTCACCGGCGCCATGCTGAATCTTGCTGCGCGGTTCGAACGCCCTAACGCAGAGGTCGAGGCGGCCGGTGGCGATGCACTCGCGTTGACCAACGCCCCGTCGTCAGCGCCGGGCGTCCGCTTCACGGCGATCGTCAAGGCCGTGTCGGATGGCGGACGCATATCCACCGACGGTGGACGCCTGGCGGTTTCCGGCGCGCGCGCGGTCACGCTCATCATCGGGGCGGCGACGAATTACAACCATGCCAATCCGTTTTCGCCGTTGACGCGCGATCATCGCGCGGTGGCTATCCAGGCCGTGACCGCCGCCGCGCGTCTGCCCTACGCGCAGCTCAAATCGCGCGCCGTCGCGGATCATCAGCGCCTCTTCCGCCGCGTCGAACTGCGCCTGTTCGAGCCGCTCGAGGAGCACTCCACCGACGAACGGCTGGCCACCGTGCAGAAAGGAGGCAGCGACAACCGGCTGACCGAGCTCTACTTCCAGTTCGGACGCTACCTGCTGATCTCCTCGTCGCGGCCTGGCGGTTTGCCCGCGAACCTGCAGGGTCTCTGGAACAAGGAGATGCAGGCCCCCTGGAGCGCCGACTATCACATCAACATCAATATCCAGATGAATTACTGGCCCGCGGAGGTGACGAACCTCTCAGAAACGCACGAGCCCTTTTTCGACTTCGTCGAAAACCTCGCCGCCGTGACCGGCCGGCGTCTGGCACATGACTTCTATGGCACGCGCGGGTTCATGGCGCATTACACGGCTGACGCC
>JBKPTT010000138.1:0-12320 GCA_046735635.1 Acidobacteriota bacterium
ATTCTGGCAATTATGGCAGTTCAATAGAGGTTCGTCTTTCGCACGCCGCCCGTGTAGTCGACGTACACCACCTTCAGCTCCGTGTAGAAATCGACCGCGACTCGTCCCATTTCGCGCAGCGGCGGCGACATGACGTACTTCGCGCCTTCGAATCCAGGTTCCTCGTAGTTGTCGTAGGACAGAAAGAGATACTGCGGGCAGGTCTCCGCGTAGGCTGGCAGCCCGCGGTCGCGTGCTTCCTTCACCTGGTCGAGCGCCTGGGCAGCCGACAAGTGGACGATGTAGATCGGCACGCCGGCGATCTCCGACAGCGCGATGGCGCGGCCCGTTGCTTCTCCTTCGGCACGCGGCGGCCGCGTCAGAGCGTGGTACTTCGGCGCTCGTTGTCCCTTCCGCAGGGCTTCCTTGACGAGCTCGTCGATCACGCCGCCGTTCTCGGCATGCATGCACACCAGGCCGCCGTTGTCGCCGGCGCGCTTCAGCGCGCGAAAGATGGTCTGGTCGTCGACCATGAACACGCCGGGGTAGGCCATGAACAGCTTGAAGCTCGTAATGCCCTCGTCGCGGACCATGCGGTCCATCTCGCCGAGCCCGGCGTCTTCGAGCTCGGTGACGATCATGTGGAACCCGTAATCGATGACCGCCTTCCCGTCGGCGCGCTTGCGCCAATCGTCGAGCGCGTGTCGCATGGTGTGGCCGCGGTACTGAATCGCGAAATCGACGATGCTCGTCGTGCCACCGAATGCGGCGGCGATCGTGCCGGACTCGAAATCGTCGGCGGAGGTGGTGCCGCCAAATGGCATGTTCAGGTGCGTGTGGACATCGATGCCGCCCGGAATGACGTACTTGCCCGATGCGTCGATTGTCCGGTCAGCCCTGAAGCGATCCGCCGGCAGATTGCCGCCGATCGCCGCCACGACGCCGTCTTCGCAGAACACGTCCGCGACGTAATCGTCGGACGCGGTAATCACTCGACCGTTCTTGATGAGCAGAGCCATGGGCGCTGGGGAATTGCCATCATCGCCGGAATTGCCAAAATTGCCATAATTAGAATTCAGAGTTCAGAATTCAAAGTTCGGAATTCAATTCCGGCGATTCTGGCAATTCTGGCAATTATGGCAGTTCAATAGAGGTTCGTCTTTCGCACGCCGCCCGTGTAGTCGACGTACACCACCTTCAGCTCCGTGTAGAAATCGATCGCGACTCGTCCCATTTCGCGCAGCCCCACACCAGTGGCTTTCATGCCGCCGAATGGAATGTGCGCTTCGCCGCCGACCGTTGGCGAGTTGACGTGGATGATACCGGCATCCAGCCGATCGACGAACCGGAACATCGAGGCCACGTCGTTGGTATACACCGAGGCTGAAAGCCCGAATCTGACGCCGTTTGCGACCGACAGCGCGGTGGGCGTATCCGGCACGCGGATGAGCGACAACACCGGACCAAAAATCTCCTCCTGCGCGATCCGCATCTCTGGCGCGACGTTGTCGAAGATGGCGGGCGCCACGAAATATCCACGGTCGCGGCCATCATCGGTGATCCGATCGCCGCCGCGAACGAGCCTGGCGCCGTCGTGCTTCCCGGCCGCGACGTAGCCCAGCACCGTCTCCAGCTGCCGCTCGTCAACCGAGGGACCCACGTGCGTCGACGGATCGAGGCCGTTGCCGATGACCAGCGACGCCGTTCGAGCCGCCAGACGTTCGACGAACTCGTTTGCGACCGATTCGACGACGACCGCGCGACTCGTGGCGGTGCAGCGTTGACCGGTCGACCCGAACGCGCCCTGCACCGTGCTTTCGACCGCGAGATCGAGATCGGCGTCGCCGAGGACCACGATGGGATTCTTGCCGCCCATCTCGCACTGGCATTTGATGCCGCGCGCCGCGGCCGCGCCGTAGAGTCCCGTCCCGACGTCGTTCGATCCGGTGAACGAGACCGCAAGGATGGCTGGATGGCGCACGATGGCATCGCCGACTTCGCGGCCGCCGCCAAATACGAGGTTGAGTACTCCGGGTGGCAGGCCGCATTCATCGAACATTTCGACGACGAGCGCGGCCGTCAAGGGTGTGAGCGTCGCGGGTTTGAAGACGACCGTGTTGCCGCATACGAGAGCGGGCGCGATCTTCCAGATCGGAATCGCGACTGGAAAGTTCCACGGGGTGATCACGGCCATCGGGCCGACCGGCTGCTTGAGCGTGTAGCAGAAGTTGTTCGGCAGCTCCGACGGGATCGTTTCTCCGGTGATGCGGCGCGCCTCCGCGGCGAAGAACTCGACGACGTTGATCGCGCGCTGGATCTCGCCACGCGATTCGGCGAGCGTCTTGCCCTCTTCCCGCGTCAGCGCGTCGGCTAGTTCCTGCCGGCGTTCTTCCATCCGGCGCTGCACCTTGAACAGGATCTGCCCGCGCACCGGCGCCGGCGTCTGGCGCCAGCCCTCGAATGCGCGCAGGGCGGCCTCGCAGGCGCTCGTCGCTTCCGCTGCAGTCGATGCCGGCGCTTCCGCGAGCACTTCGCCCGTGTCTGCAGGGTTCACGTCTCTGACGCGTCTGCCCTTCGAATCGCGCCATTCGCCGCCGATGAAGTTTTTCAGTACTCGCATGCCCTGCTTGGCGGGCTAGAGCCCCGCCCTACGGATACCGCGCCCGGATCCCGGATCCCGGATCCGTCACATTTCGGTGATCGCGCCGTACGTCTCGGGGCGGCGGTCACGGAAGAACTGCCATGTGTTCCGAACCTGCTGGATCATGCCGAGGTCGAGATCCGCGACGATCAGCTCGTCTTTGTCACGGCTGCCCACCGCAATCAGTTGCCCGCGTGGATCGCAGAAATAGCTCTGGCCGTAGAACTCCCCGATGTTCCACGGCGCTTCGACGCCGACGCGGTTGATCGCGCCGACGAAGTAGCCGTTGGCCACGGCGTGCGCCGGCTGCTCGAGCTTCCACAGGTATTCGGACAACCCTGCCACCGTGGCGGAGGGGTTCAGAACGATCTCCGCACCGTTCAGCCCGAGGATCCGCGCACCTTCCGGGAAATGGCGGTCATAGCAGATGTACACGCCGATTTTTCCCGCGGCCGTGTCGAACACGGGATACCCCAGATTGCCGGGGCGGAAATAGAACTTCTCCCAGAAACCCGGGCCGACGTGCGGGATGTGGTGTTTGCGGTACTTTCCGAGGTACTGCCCGTCGGCGTCGATCACCGCGGCCGCGTTGTAGTAGATGCCGGTGATCTCCTCCTCGTAGATCGGCACGATCATGACGATGCCGTGCTGCTTCGCGATATCGCGCATCATGCCGATCGTCGGCCCATCGGGGATCCGTTCGACCATCTCGTACCAGCGAGGCTGCTGCTCGGCGCAGAAGTATGGTCCGTTGAAGAGCTCTTGCAGGCATAGCAGCTGCACGCCGCGGCGCGCCGCCTCCTCGATGAGCGGCATGTGCTTGTCGAGCATGCGCTGCTTGATCTGCCCGGCGCCGCCTTCGAGAGAGACGTCTGCCTTGACCTGTATGAGTCCGCCACGAACGATCCGGCTCGCCATTGTTCAGCCCCTGAAATTGGGTAAGGAGCCGAACATAGTCCCCGTTCCGAGCGCAGGTCAAGTACACGAATTGGTGGCGCGGGGCCTTAAGACCCTGCCCTACAGCGCCGAGCCGACGTCGACGTCTCTGTCGAGCAAATCGCGGACGCAGCGGAGGAGCGCCGAGGGGGAATACGGTTTCTGAATGAAGGGGGTGCCTGGCTCGATCGCGTGGGTTTCGTCCATGTAGGCGGACGTGAACAGAATTCGCAGATTGGGGTAGAGAGCGCGCAGACGCGACGCGAGCGCCCGGCCGCCCATGATGGGCATCACCATGTCGGTGATGACGAGGTGGATGGCGCCGTCCCGCTCCTGCGCGGCCCGAATGCCTTCTTCTCCGTGGCGCGCCTCCACGACGCGATAGCCGCCGCGAGTCAACGCCTCCGTCGTCAGCGCCCGTACGGAATCGTTGTCTTCAACGACGAGCACGGTCTCCGTTCCCGTGCAGTCCTTCGTGTCTGCCCGTTCGTTGACACGTGCTGCAGCCTCGGCCTCGACTGAGGGAATATGAACGCGGAACGTCGTGCCGGCTCCGGGCACGCTGTCAACGTCGATCGCGCCGTGCAGTTGCTGTACGACGCCGTACACCGTCGAGAGGCCCAAGCCCGTTCCTTTCCCGAACGGCTTGGTAGTGAAGAACGGCTCGAAGATTCTGGTTCTGACGTCGTCGGTCATCCCGACGCCCGTATCGGTAACGCTCAGCACTACGTATCGCCCTGGTTCGAGGGCGACACCGCCCGTGGTGACGCCGTGCGGAAGCACGGTCGAGGACGTTTCGATGATAAGGCCTCCGCCATCTGGCATCGCGTCGCGACTGTTGACCGCCAGATTCAGGACGATCTGCTCGATCTGTCCTGGATCGGCCTGAATCGTCGAAAGGTCTGGCTGCAGCTCCAGGCGCACGTCGATGTCCTCCGGCAGCAGGCGTCGCAGCAGTTTCTCCGTGCTCGAGACGACGGCATTGACGTTGATGATCTCGGTCTGAACGACCTGCTTGCGGCTGAACGCGAGCAGTTGCCGCGTCATCGCGACGGCTGTGCGTCCGGCCTTCTGAATGTTGACAACGTCCGTCCTCGAGGCCGCGGGCACGTCTTCGACCAGGAAATCCGCGTAGCCGAGGATGGCGGTCAGCAGGTTGTTGAAGTCGTGAGCGATGCCGCCGGCGAGGCGCCCGACAGCCTCCATTTTCTGGGCCTGGCGAAGCTGCTCCTCACGATCCCGCAGTTGTTCCTGGGCGGCGCGGAAGCTGTCGTACGCCTCCTGCACCCGCTCAGCCTGGCTGCGCGCCTCGTGGTGCCAGTGACGCAGCGTTCGCGTCATGTCGTTGAACGCGGTGGCCATGATGCGCGCTTCGGAGGTGCCGCGATCGACCGGCACGTCGCGCGTCCAGTTGCCGGTGGCAATATCGCGAGCAACCTCCGCCAGGTACGTCAGCGGGCGCGTGAGGCGACGGCTCACGGCGAAGCTGCCAGCCAGCGTGACCAGCAGCATCGCGACTCCGACCCACAGCAGCCAGCGTCGCATCTGACGAATCGCACGTTCGGTGGGCGCCCATGCGCGCAGCAGCACGAGGCCGCCGCGACTCCGGTCCGCGTCGTCACGGGCGAGCGGATATGCGGCGCTGACGTACTGATCGCTCCCAATCTGCCTCAGCGCCGGGGTGTCATGGGGAATGGCGTTCGCGGCAAGCGCATCGGCCAGCCCGGCTCGCGCCGTGTGCGCCAGGCTGCTGCCGCACAGCGTGTAGCCCGAGCAGACCAGATTGACTTCGGTGTGCGTAACCAGCGAAAGATCCCGCGCGACGCGATCGTCGAGCTTGTACCCGGCCGTCATGGTGCCCAGGACCTCGTCGGCAAAGCGGGCCGGTTCCGAGACGACGAGGTAGAGCGCGCCGGTGAGCGGCACGATCTCATCGACGGATCGTCCGCCACGCGCCTGGTCGATGAAGGGCGCGAGCGCTCGACGCGGTTCGCTGGGCACCCAGCCGGGACTGCCGATCCAGCTTCCCCGCGCGTCGGTGACGATGCAGAAGTCGGCGCCGAGTTTCTGGCGGTACTCCTCCGCCATCGTCGTTATCGTTGCGGCGTCGGCGCCGATGTTCGACGCGGGATCGAGATTGGCACGAAAGACCGGCAGCTCCGTTATCAGCCGCGTTTCGGCGGTCGCGAAGCGCCCGCGGCTCTCGACGAGGTGGTCGAATGCGACCCGCGCGGCGGCGAGGTCCTCGGTCGAGCGCGCGAGCGAATAGCGCCCGATGACGCCGCTCGCGGCAAAGAGTGCTGCCGCGAGTGATATGCCCGCAATCAAGGTGACGGCGGCGAGCACCCGCGCCTCGAGGCGGCGGTGCCACGCGATTTTCGGGATCGGGCCGGGATCAGCGGCGGAGCGTGACGGTGAGTCCTGCATCGACGACGTTGACGCGGCCGGCCGAGAGGCCGTGGGGTTGATGAACGACGTTGACCTGCGCCGTCAACCATTGCAGCGCCTGGATGCGGGCGCCGCCCGTGAATCGATGCTCGTAGAGCGAAAACGGCCCCGCGTCGTAGTCGAGCCGCTCGGCGCGCGCAACCGGCGTCACGCGGCCGAGCGCCCGCCTGTGAACCGACACGTCGATGTAGCCGCCGCGCGTCGCCACGCCGTCAAACGGCGCGCCGACGATCCATTCGCCGCGCAGCTGCAGACCGTTGGACATCCAACGTCCGTCAAACCCCGTGAAACGCAAGTCGCCGTGCGCGAACGATCCGAGTTCGCGGCCGTGGCCGGCGTGGACGTGACTCGCGCCGGCGACGAGAGATTTGTAATACCCTTGGACGCGAACCGTCGTGTCCAGTCCGGCGCGGCGGTGCAGCTCTCCTTCATCCGAGGGCACGCCCACGCTCGCCTCGCCGTACAGCTGTGGAATGCCGGCGAGAAGATTCATTCCCGCTTCGAGCCACGTGTTCGACAGCGCGAAATCGCGGCCGTACCGAATGAGCGGGGGCCGCACGAACCCCGAGTAACCGTACTCGCCGCGCGTGTAGATCCCGAACGGCGTCCGGTAGCGTCCGCCCCTGACGCCCGCAATGTAACGTCCGGTGTGAAATGTCTTTTCTACGAAGAGCTCCATCGCACGCACGCGGCGGTCGTAGGGGTACGCGGCGCTGAATGCATCAGACTGATGGCCGTCGGTTCCCGCAAGCGACAGCTCGGAGAAGAACCGCCAGTCGGACGCGCTCGCGCCGAACAGGCGCAACTGGGTCGATCCGGCACGGACGTTCTCGGTGGAGATGCCGGCCGTCGCCTCCGCTTCGGACGTCAGAGACTGCGCCGACACGACCGTGGCCGCGAGCACGAGCGCTGACGTTGCGAAAGCGATCGTCCTCACGGCCATTCGATATCGAGCACCGCACCCGCGGAGACCGGGATGGACCCGTTCAGTACCGAACCGCCGGGGCGCCAGGCATGGTAGGTGAACGTCCCCGTGGGGACGCCCGACAACGTGAATCGTCCGCTGCGATCGGACACGGCGAAGGCGGGCGTATCCAGAACCATGATGTACGCTGCCATGCCCGGATGGATGTTGCAGAACACCCGGCTCAGCCCGGGACGATCGAATGGAATCGCCTTGACCGCGCCGACGGGGTAGAGGCCCAGATCGAACCGCTTTCCGTCGCGATACGAGAACACGTTGTGAAACACGCGGTCGTGATTCGGAAAATCGATGGTGGTGCCGACTTGCACCGCCAGCACGCGCGGCGAGAAGTTCAGGTTCCGCTGGTCGAGGACGATCTTTCCTTGCGCCGCTCGCGGCGTGCCGGGAACATCGATCCAGACGACCGCGTCCTGAACGGGTTTGCCGCCGGCGAGCGCCGACCCGCGCACCTCCACGGTGGGAGGCCGGCCGCCGGCCGCCAGCAGGCACACCAGTGCGAGCAGAAACGAGCCCATGGGCTTTCGAATTGTTTGGGGGGCCTCTCCATTATAATCCGCGTTTCCCCGAAAGCGAGGGTCTCATGGGAACCGACCTGTCGGTGACGTTCACGGGTCTTCGATTCCGGAACCCGTTCCTGCTCTCCTCGGCGCCCCCGACCGAATCGGACGGCAACATCATGCGGGCGTTCGACGCAGGGTGGGGCGGGGTCGTCACCAAGACAATCGGGCTTCATCCGGTCGTCAACGTGGCGGGACCGAAGACCAAATTCCTGCGCGCGACCCCGGATTCCTATCGCCTCTCGATGCAAAAACGTGCAAATACGGCACTCCATTCGTCATGGAACTGGGAGCTCATCTCCGACAAGCCGCTCGACTGGTGGGTGCCGCGCCTGGCGGACATAAAACGGGGGCATCCCGACCGGATTCTCGTCGCATCCATCATGGCGGGGTCAGGGAGCGAGCGGGAGCTGCGCAACTGGCAGACGCTGGCGACCGCTTGTCAGGACGCCGGCGTCGACGCGTTCGAGTTGAACTTGTCCTGCCCGCACATGGATCGGCAGGACATGGGATCGAACATCGGCAGGGACGAAGGTTTGATTTCCGTCGTGACGCAGGTCGTCAAGGAAGTCGCGAGGGTGCCGGTCTGGTGCAAAATCACGCCTTCTACGACCGACATCGTTGCGGAGGCACGCGCGTCGTTTCTGGGCGGCGCCGATGCGATCGTCTCGTCGAACACGTTTCCGTCAATCCCGCTGATCGATCCCGAGACGCTCGAGTTCGAGGTGAATGTCGACGGCTACGTCTCGAGCGGGGGTTTGGGGGGTCCCGCGATTCTGCCTCTCTCGCTCGCCAAGGTCGCGCAGATGACGCAGGCATTTCCCGACCGCGAGTTCTCGGGGATCGGCGGCATCGGCGAATTCGCGCACGCACTCAATTACTTTCTCCTGGGCTGCGGTACCGTGCAGGTATGCACGGCCGCGATGCTCGATCACGCAATCGGGCCGAACGTCATCAAGGAGCTGACGTCTGGACTGGAGCACTTCCTCGAGCGTCATGCCGACAAGGGCTGGCGGCGTCTCGAAGATTTTCGCGGCCTCCGTCGCGATCGAATCGTCGCGCATTCCAGAATCCGCCGGCCGGACACGAAGGAGTATTTCGGCGGCCACGACGCGCCCGAAGGCTATGCGGCGGCCGAGGCGACGCAGAAGCAGGGGCAATCATGACGACCACCACCGAAATGTCCGGCGCTGAAATCGTCGATCTGTGCCGCCGCCACACGTTCTTCGAGTGGTCGGCCCAGGGCGTCGTCGATCCAATTCCGATGGCGCGCGCCAAAGGGGCCTTCTTCTGGACTCCCGAAGGCAAGCGCTACATCGATTTCAACAGCCAGTTGATGTGCGTCAATATCGGGCACGGCGACGATCGCGTGATTCGGGCAATCAGCGATCAGGCGGCCGCGCTCGCGTATGCGAATCCGTTCATGGCCACCGAGCCGCGCGCGAAACTCGGAGCGAAGCTCGCGCAGATCACGCCCGGCGACATCGACGTCTTTTTCTTCACCAACGGCGGTGCCGAGGCCAACGAGAATGCTATCAAGATCGCGCGTGCGTTCACTCGGCGGCACAAAATCCTGGCTCGCTACCGCTCCTACCACGGAGGGACGCACGGTGCGATGGCGCTGACGGGCGACCCCCGCCGCTGGAGCACGGAGCCCGGCATGCCTGGCGTGATTCACGTGCTCGACCCGTATCACGGGATCGAACGCGGATGGGACTCCACGGATCAGGCGCTCGCTGTCCTCGAGGAAGTCGTTCAGCTCGAAGGGCCACAGAACATCGCGGCAATCTTTCTCGAAACGGTCAGCGGCACCAACGGCGTATTGATTCCACCGGACGGTTACCTGGAGGGAGTGCGCAAGCTCTGCACGACCCACGGCATCCTGCTCGTCTGCGATGAGGTGATGGCAGGCTTCGGGCGAACCGGCGAGTGGTTTGCCGTCAATCACTGGAACGTGGTTCCCGACATCATGACGATGGCCAAAGGATTGACGAGCGCCTACGTGCCGCTCGGCGCCGTAGGCATGCGGCGGCACATCGCGGATTACTTCCGCGACAACGTTTTTCAGGGAGGCCTTACCTACAATAGCCACCCCCTCGCGTGCGCGGCAGCGCTCGCGAACATATCCGTATACGAGGACGACGATCTCATCGGGAACGCGAAGCGGCTTGGTCCGGTGATGGCCCACCTGCTTCAGGACCTTGCGCGGCGGCACCCCACCGTCGGGGCGCACCGCAACCTCGGGCTCTTCGGCATCGTCGAGCTCGTGCGCCCCGGCACCACGACGCCGCTTGCCCCGTTCGGCACGACCTCGCCCGAAATGCGGAAGCTATCGCAGCTCTTTCGCGAGCTGGGCCTCTACACGTTCGTCCGCTGGCACAACTTCTTCACGAATCCGCCGTTGTGCATCACCGAGTCCGAGCTCGGTGAAGGCTTCTCCATCATCGACGCCGCGCTGACGCGGCTTGAAGAGAGCATCTAGCGAACGCGATGTACGAGCCGCGTGTGCATCGGTTGCTGCCGTGGCCGGCGTTTCTCAGGCGCGCCGTCCGGCACGTGGCGCTGGCCGGCGGCATCATCTTCGTCGTTGCGGGGGCGGGCACGTCGGGTTACCACGTCATTGCGGGGCTGGCCTGGATAGACGCGTTTCTGAACGCGTCGATGATCCTCAGCGGAATGGGCCCGGTCGATCGCCTGAATACGGCGGCTGCGAAACTGTTCGCCGCGTTCTACGCGCTTTTCAGTGGTCTCGTGTTCGTGGCTGTCATGGGCATCGTCCTGGGGCCGTGGGTGCACCGTTTGTTCCACTGGATGCACTTGGAAGAGGCCGCCACAGACGATCAGTAGCCCATCTCCCGCTCGATCCCTCGCACGATACGCGCGAGCTCTTCGACGAGCTTGCCGCCACCGGCCTCGCCATACGACCGCACGAGCGATTGGTAATAAGACAGAACATCGTCGGGCGCGGCGCTGAATCGCTCCCAGACGCGTTCGCCTTCGTTGCGCAGATCGCGCAGGAGCGTATACGTGTTATGGACTTTGTCGGCGGCCGACACGCGCAGGCTTGGCGCGGCGAGCGATCGCGCGTGCTGGGCGTAGGCGTGCTTGCGTTCCGCCCACGACTTCTTCGGCGTCTCCCAGGAGTCGGTGCAGTCCTCGACGATGCGAGCGACGCGGTCGCCGAAGCGCGCACGAATGTCTTCGAGGCGCGGTTTGCCGCCATGATCCTCCGGCGCATCGTGCAGCAGCGCGGCGATTGCTTCGTCCTCGCTGCCGCCATCGTCGAGCACGATGGACGCGACGCCGAGAAGATGCGCAATGTAGGGCACGTTCATGCCCTTCTTCCGAGGCTGCCCGCTGTGCACCTCGCGCGCGTAGCGCACTGCCTCGTCGAACCGATTCGTCAGCATAATCATGACGTTCTCTTTCCGCTCGGTTCAGGCCGGCTCACGAAAACAATTCACGTCAATTGCAGCGTGGGACGGTTCAGACTGAACAACTCCAGGCTGAACCGCGTGCTTTGGTTGACGACCAGATCGGCCAGGATCTCGCCTACGACGCTGCAGAACTTGAATCCATGTCCTGAAAAGCCGGCCGCGATGACAACGTGTCGGGCGTCCGGCAGGCTGTCGATGATGAAATGCTCATCCGGCGTGTTCGAGAACAGACAGACCTTCATCGCCAGAGTAGGGCCGTCGGCGTCCGGAAAATACCCGCGTATCGCCCGCCGCAGAACTTGTTCGTCTTCCGGATAACAGTTTCGGTCGACTGAATCAGGATTAACCTGCTCACGCCGGTGGTGATACTTGCCGAGTTTGAAGCCCGGGACATGATAAACAGGGAATCCGTAGAAGCGGCCTTCAGCAACTTCCATGTTGAACACGGGGAAGTGCTGCGGGTCAAAGTGCTCCGGTCTCTTTGGGTGTGCCCACAGCAGTACCTGACGCTCGGGAACGACGACGCGGGCGAGGTTTGGAAGAAGTTGAGCGGTCCAAGGACCGGCCGTGACGACCAGCGTGCGCGCCTGGTACCGCGTGCGATCGGTGATCACCCGCACGCCGTCGCGGAACGGTTCCCACCCACGCACGCGCTCGCGGCCGTGGACCTGGGCGCCGAGCGCCAACGCCGCGTTTATGTGCGCGACCACGCACCGCTCTGACATCAGGAATCCGCCGTCGCGCTGATAAACGGCGACCACGTCATCCGGAAGCACGTATCCGGGGAAGCGGCGACGCAGCTCCGTTGCGGTCAAGACTTCGTGCGCCAGATCATGTTCCTTGCACGAGCGCAGCGAACCAACGACGATCTCGCCTCCCTCCAGGCCTGCGTCGATCCCCCCGGTAATCAGCAAGAGCCGTTCATCGGCCACGCGTTCCAGGTCCCGCCACAACTCGTAAGCACGCCGAAGAAGTGGCACATACGCGGGGTGTTCTGCGTAGGCGAGCCGAATGATGCGATTGACGCCGGCGGAGGCGCCGCGATCACTCGGCACATCAAACTGGTCGAGGGCGAGCACGCGCAGGTTTCGCCTGGCCAGATGGTAGAGCGCTGCGCTTCCCATACTCCCGGCGCCGAGCACGATGCTGTCGTAGGTCTGCATAGTCGCGAATGAGCCTGCGCGTTCGAGCGGATGCTACAACGACTCGCCAGTAGAATGCTGTGATGAGTCAGCCGCAGAAGGTGTACGACTTCCTCGATGGGATGGGGATCGAGTACGAGAAGTACGAGCATCCCCCGGTGTTCACCAGTGAAGAAGCTGCGCAGCACTGGGGCC
>JBKPTT010000139.1:0-31161 GCA_046735635.1 Acidobacteriota bacterium
CGGCGCGGAATTCATGGTCGACGCGGCGCTCGTATCGCGACTTCATTGTCAGCTGACGGCTGGCGCGGCCGAACTGCACGTCCACGATCTCGACAGCACGAACGGGACGTTCGTGAACGGCAAACGTGTGGAAGACGCGACGCTCAAAGAGGGTGATCGCCTCGGGGTCGGCCGCGTGGAATTTCTCGTGAGCCGCGCCGCCGGGTAGCTCGCGAGCGGGCTCGAACAACCGCGTCTTTACTTGCAGCAGCGTCCGCCCGTCTGCACCCATCTTCGCTCTACGACAATCAGGTTCGCAAAGTATTTGAGCTGACTGTCAGACAATCCCGCTGCGCGGGCCTGCTGTTCGAACGCCAGCATCTGCTCCAGGCTGCCGCCCCAGCGCGTCTGGAGCGTCACGAAGTACTTGTATCGAACGACAAAATTGCGCGGGTCCACGCGGATGGATTCGTTCACCATCCTTCTCGCAAGATCGTCATCCCCCTCGAGCATCGTGACGGCGAGTATCGAGTGATAGGTGAGCAACGGCTTCTTGGTCAGCGGGAGCGATGCGTTGTAGTCCCGCATGGCCTTCGCCAGATACCCCGACATGAGCTCGATCTGTTGACGCGGCGTGTCCTCGATATATCTGCTGCCTCGCGCTTGGTTTCCCAGATAACGCAGATATATGCCTCGCGCCAGCACTGCGGAGTACGAGCCGGGCATCTTCTCGATCCAGGCGTTGTATTGACCTGCCAGCGCAGGATCGGTGTCGTAGAAGGCGCGGAACTCGTGCAACAGGTGCTCGTCAGTGATCTTCCCAAGCTCGTACGAGCGCTGAATGCCGTTCATCTTCGCATCAAGTTCGGCGTAGCGTCCCTGGCGCAGCAGATTCACAGACTCGCGCTGACTCGCGAGTTCCTGCGGCGTACTCGGCGGATCGTTCGCTTCCTGGGCGTGTGCGGAAACGGCTATCGGCAGCCACAGCGACACCAGAATTGCAACCCGAGCCGACGTTTTCACGAGTCTCGACAACCCTCGCCTCCTGAACTCCTTTGAAACACCGCGTGTGTAGTTTCGGCGCCACCGCACTCATCAAGATCAGTGCCACGCACGTCGGGTGGCGACACCTCGATTCGCGCGGTCAGAGCCGGGGCATTACGCTTTCAGGAAGGGATTCGTGCGGCGCTCGCGTCCGATCGTCGTCGGCTCGCCGTGCCCCGAATACACCGGGGTCTCGTCGGGAAACTTGAACAGCACGTTCTTGATCGACGACAGCAACGTCTGCATGTCGCCCCCCGGCAAATCGGTTCGCCCGATCGACCCCGCGAAGAGAGTGTCGCCGACAAACAAGGTGCGGTCCTTTTCTCTTTCGCGACCGACCGCCAGACACACTCCGCCGGGGCAGTGACCCGGGGTGTGATGAACCCACACGCCGAAAGCACCGAACCGCCAGGGCCCCTCACCGTCGTAGAAGAAGTCCACTTTCGGCTGCCGCTCGACGCGCAGGCCGAACATCGCACCCTGTTCCACCACCGCCTCGTACAGGAAGTTGTCTGCGCGGTGAAGCCCAACGGGCGCGTTGAGCGCGGTCCTGGCCGCAGCAACCCCGGTTATGTGATCCAGATGCGCATGGGTGAGCAGGATGTATCGAATGTTCAACCCGTGTTCGCGAACGGCTTCGACCAGGCCGGGCGTCTCGTCACCCGGATCGATGACAACGCCCTCGCGCGTGTCCTCGCACCCCAGGACGAATCCGTTCTTGAAGAAAGGTTCGACTGCGCGCATTTCAAGGATCATCGATGAGCCGTCCTCGCCTTCATTTTCGCATTCCCTACTGAGATGAATTCCAACTACCGCGAAGCACACCGCGTCCAGGAAAGCGTCCTCGCAGGCATGGAGAAACGCTGCCTGATTTGGATGGCACAGCGGATGCCCGGAGCCGTAAATTCGGACCACCTGACGGCGCTCGCCGGCCTGTCCATGCTCGCAGCGGGCATTTGTTACTGGAACGGGTCCAGCGGCGCGCTCCTCGGCGCCGTCGGATGTCTGGCGTTGAACTGGTTCGGCGATAGCCTGGATGGGACGCTCGCGCGGGTCCGGCACCATGAACGGCCGCGATATGGCTTCTACGTGGACCACGTGCTCGACGCGCTTTGCATTCTCTTCATTTTTGCGGGACTCGTGCTCGGCAGCCACATGAGCCCCATTGTCGGCGGAACGTTCCTGCTGGCGTACTACCTGCTTACGATAGAGATCGCGCTCGCCACGCACGCCGTCGGTACGTTCCGGATCTCCTTTTTCAAGTTCGGCCCTACTGAGCTGCGGATCCTGCTTGCGCTCGGCACGCTCCGGCTCATGCAATCGGACTACGTGGCCATCGCTGGTGCGAGATACCTGCTGTTCGACGTGGGCGGCGCGATTGCGATCGCCGGCTTGCTGGTCACGTTCCTCGTGTCGGCCATTGGGAATACGCGCCGGCTGTACAAGGCCGAGCCGCTGCCGCGTCACACGCACACCCTACACAGCCGCCAGGCGGTATGATCGTCCGGATGATTCTCGCGGCCGTTGACGATCTGCTTTTCAGCTCGAAGATCCGGACCACCGCCCGACAGGCAGGTGTGGAGCTCGCCTTCGCCCGCACGCCGCCGGAGATTCTCGAGCAGTCACGTTCGTCGAAACCTGCGCTCGTCATCTTCGATTTGAACAGCGCCAAAGCGAACGCGCTCGACACGATCGCGGCAATGAAGAACGACCCGGAGCTGGCATCGATCCGGACGCTCGGATTTGTTTCGCACGTCCATACGGGGTTGATCGAAGCTGCCCGCGAGGCCGGCATAGACGAGGTCCTCGCCCGGTCGGCGTTCGCCGGCAACCTGGCCGCGATTCTGACGGCGTACGACGTCAAATGAAACTTTTCAGCTTCTCGAGATCGATGTTGGCGCCCGAGACGATCAGCGCAACGCGGCCCGACGTGCCGTGCTCGAGCACCGCGGCAATTGCCGCGGCGCCGGCTGCTTCGGCGATGAGCCGCTCCTCTCGCGCAAGCCCCGCAATCGCCTGAGCAAGCCCTGATTCGGTGACGACGTCGATGCGATCGACTGTCGATCGCACGATGTCGAACGTCACGGTTTGAGGATCCAGGTTGCCGCTCAACCCATCGGCGATCGTTTCGCCGACGTCGATCGGCACGATGCCGCCAGCGGCGAGCCCGCGGGTAAACGGGCAGGAGGCCTCCACCTCGACGCCGCGGATCTCACACCGAGCGCCGGAATGCTTCGCCGCGATTGCTATGCCGCTGATCAAGCCGCCGCCGCCGATCGGCGCGATAACCTCATCGACCTGCGGCTGGTCCGAGAGGATCTCCAGCGCGATTGTGCCGGCTCCCGCGATTACATCCGGATGTGAATACGGCGACACAAACGTCGCGTGCCCACGCGCCGCGTGTCTTTTGGCAGAAATTTCCGCCTCGTCGTAATTACGGCATGTCGTCATCGACGCGCCGCTCGCGCGAATGGCGTCGAGCTTGGCGCGCGGCGCCGTTTCGGGGACGTAGACCGTCAAGGCTACGCCAACCACCTGTGCGGCATGCGCCATGGCACGACCGTGATTACCCGCGGACGCGGTCACGACCGGCGGCACCGAGGCGCCATGCTTCTCCACCAGCGCGAGCAGGGCGTTGAATGCTCCGCGCAGTTTGAAAGAGAACGTGGGCTGAAGCATCTCGAGCTTCAGAAACACCTCGCCGCCCGACCGCTCCGAGAGCCAGGGTGAGAAGCGAAGCGGCGTCCGCAGAACATGCCCGTCTATCCGTCGTGCCGCCGCGCGTATATCGTCGAGTGTTACGGGAACATCCACGGTTTCACCGATTCAATGATTCCGTGATTCGCGGATTCAACGATTCTCGATCGAAGATTGCCAGATCAGCGATTCGCGGATTAGAGGGATTCCCGGATTAGGGATTCGCGGATCAGCGATTCGCGGATCAAGGATTCGCGGATCAGGGATTAGGGATTTCACCGAGCGAAGTACCACCATATTCCCCCCGCAATCACGACGATGATGACGATCGGGACCCACCACCGGCTCGCCGGCTCGTCGTCGATGGCCAGCAGCGCCGAGCGCGGAACCTCGCCGGCACGGACATCGAGGATCGTTCCGACGCCGCGCAGCGACGACGCGAAAGCGGCAGCCGTCTGCGGCCGTCCGGCTGCGTCTTTCGCCAGAGCCCCGAGCACGAGCAGCGTCAGCTCGTCGCATCCGCCCTCGACGTCGGGGGCTGGTGGGGCGGCGGCACGAATGTTCTCGATAGTCTGCAGGGCCGTTGCGCCCGCAGCTGGATTTCGTCCCGTCAGGAGCTCGTACAGCACAGCCGCCAGAGAGTAGATATCCGACCGCACGTCCGGATCGCCGATCTTCGTCTGCTCGGGCGACATGTAGCTGATGACCGGGATCGCCTCGGTGCCCAGCGCCGCAGGCGCCGCGGCGGCGCGCTCGCGGATACGGCCGCCGGTCGTCCAGTGCGCCATGCCGAACTCGAGCAGCTTGCCGCTCCCCTTGTGCGTCACGAAAATCGTCTCGGGGCGGATGTCCCCGTGGACGAGACCGTGCGCGTGTCCTTCGGCCAGCGCGTCCGCGATGTGGACGGCAAGCTCCACCGCACGGCGGGGATTCACCGCACGGCCTGCCGCTTCGCGTCGAAGGTTGACGCCCGCGGCATATTCGTAGGCCAGATAACAGCCGCCATCGTATTCGCCAACGTCGAACAGCGTCGTGATATTCGGATGCGACAGCTTCGCCGCGGCGCGCGCATCGTCGAGAAACGCCGTTCGCTTGTTGGACGCGTCGAACGCCTCGTCGCGGATCAAGCGGAGGGCCACGGTGCGGCCGTACTTCGTATCGCGGGCGCGGTAGATTTCGCTGAATGCGCCCTCGCCCAGGCGCTCGAGCAGGTTGTAGTGAGCGACTGCAGCCAAGGCTCAGCGCTTCGCCGGCCGCGACGGGCGCAGCTCGACGCGGCTCGGGAGGCTTCTCGCTGGATGATCGATGAGGTCGACCACGACCTGCGCCACGTCGTCGGGCGACAACTTCCAGTCGTCCGCGGGACCGCTCGGAGACAGGCCCCGAGCGAACCCGGTCGCGACAGATCCGGGCATCACGTAGCTGACACGGATGTTGTCGTAGCGGACCTCCTGCATCAGCGCTTCGCTGAATGCGTTCAGGCCCGCTTTGGAGGCACAGTATGCCGCTCCGGACGTGAACGAGTTCTTACCCGCCAGGCTGCTGATGTTGATGATCCAGCCGCCGCCGCGGCGGCGCATGTGCGGGATCGCGGCATGGCAACAGAAAAAGACCCCGCTCAGGTTCGTCTCCAGCACATCGCGCCACTGAGCGACTTCCATGTCCGCCACGGGCGCGAAAAGCCCCACGCCAGCGTTGTTGACGAGGATGTCGACGCCTCCGAACCGCGTCACCGCGGCGTCCATTGCGGCAGTCGCGCTCTCCGGATTGCGCACGTCGGCGCGGAGGACATGGACGCGACCTGCGGCTTTAGGCTCGAGTTCCTGACGCGACTGCTCGAGACGCGACTGATCGAGTCCGGTGACCACGACCGATGCACCGCGCGCGAGGAGCGAGGCGGCGATCGAAAGCCCAATCCCGCGGGACCCGCCGGTGACGACCGCAGCTTTTCCCGTCAGCTTTTGAGGCTCTGGATTCATGTTCAATAGAATACAGGCGCTCATGTCCTTTGTGGCGATCATCGGCGCGGGTCCGCTCGGGGGCGCGCTCGCGCACACGCTTGCGGCGCGCGACCGGGTGCGCCAGATCCGCCTCATCGATCCGGAGGAACGCATTGCCGCCGGAAAAGCGCTGGATATCAGCCAGTCTTCGCCTGTCGACAGCTTCAGTACGCGAGTGGTTGCGTCGGGCGCGATCGCATCAGTCGCCGGAGCCGCTGCGATCGCAATCGCGGACGCCGCGGGCGGCGCCGGTGCGGAGCATAGTGGCGAATCCGGACTCGCGCTGCTCCGGCAGCTTCGGGCCGTCGAAAACGCTGCGCCGATCGTGTTCGCGGGTGCGAACCAGCGCGAGCTGATGCTTCGGACGATTGCTGAGCTCCACGTGGGGCCGGCGCGTGTCATCGGTTCCGCGCCCTACGCGCTGGAGTCCGCGGTGCGCGCGCTCGCGGGACTTGCTGTGGACGGTTCTGGCGTCGAGATCGCGCTCCGTGTCGTCGGCGTACCCCCACGAGCCGCCGTCGTCGCCTGGGAAGAGGCGACGGCGTTCGGACAACCGATTGCCGCGCATCTCGCGGCACACCAGATCGCGTCGCTCGACGCGCGGCTTCCGGGCCTGTGGCCACCGGGTCCGTACGCGCTCGCCTCAGCGGCGACGCGCGTGCTCGAGGCGATCGCGAACGGATCGCGCCGGCGGTTCTCGTGTTTCGTGTCGCTGCCCCGCCGGGGCGTCGTCGCAATGCCGGTGGAGCTTGGAGAGGATGGGGTCCGGCGCGTTATCGAGCCGGCGTTGACGCGTCAGGAGAGGACGAGGCTCGAAAATGCAATCGCCGGCGCGGAATGAACCGAGTTCTTTTCCGCTATCTCCCTCACGCCGCTTCTCGTGCATGCAGCGCGATGCCGCCCGCGAACTCTCCCAGATGCTGCCTGAGAATCAGTCGTCCGCGGTGCAGGCGCGACTTCAGCGTCTGCGGCTTCACGCGAAGAATAGCGCTGGCCTCCTCGGTCGATAGCCCCTGGATGTCCCGCAGAATCACGGGAATCCGATAGACCTGCGGCAGGTGGGTCAGTGCGTTGATGAGCCGGTTTCGCATCTCCGAGCGCATCACCTGATCGTCAGCGAGCGACGACCAGTCGGCAGGCTCCAGCGCCGTCCGCTCGAAGGAGTCCTCGGGCTGCGACACTTCGTGCGGGCGGCTGAAGCGCCCGTTACGCAGGCGCGACATGGCTGTGTTGAACGTAATGCGGTAGATCCAGGAAGAGAGCGCCGCGTCGCCGCGGAACGCATCGATTTTCCGGTGGACCTTCATCAAGACGTCCTGGGTCACCTCTTCGGCATCTTCCCAGTTTTTCAAATACCGGAACGCAAGCTGGTGGATTCGCGGTCCGTAAGTCGAGGCAAGTTCGGTAACGGCCGTGTTGTCCCCCGCCTGCATCCGGCCTATGAGTTCCTGCTCAGCCGGTTGACGCATCTGGGGCCTCCGTAGGTAGCAGAACACCCCTATCGCGCGCATTATTCCCGCGCAGATACAAACTTGTAAGCGACTTATTTTATGTGAGTTGCGAGCGTCTGCCGTCCGAACACAGTGCAGAATGCCTCCACCACAGCGTCCTGGGCGGCCGCCATGGCGACGCGGCGTCCAAGCAGCTGCTCCAGCGACGTCACCCCTTTGTCGGTGATCCCGCACGGGACGATGAGTCCAAAATGCGCGAGGTTCGTGCTCACGTTCAGCGCGAACCCGTGACTCGTGATCCAGCGCGCGATTCGCACGCCAATAGCGGCAAGCTTCTCATCCCCGACCCACGCCCCCGTCAGGCCGGAGGATCTGCCGGCGGTGATCCCGAACGCCGCGGCGGCGCGAATGAGGACCTCTTCGAGGTCGCGGACGTACCGGTGCACGTCACACCGATCGGGTCGCAAATCGAGGATTGGATAGCCGACGAGCTGTCCGGGGCCGTGATAGGTAACATCGCCTCCCCGGCCGCTTTCCAACACCTCCACCCCCTGTGCTTCGAGGGTTTCTGGCGAAGCTACGACGTGAGAACGATCGTGACGCGTCCTGACGCCGAGCGTGATGACGGGAGGGTGCTCGAGCAACAGCAGTTGATCCGGGATCTCGTCCGCTTTGCGACGCTCGACCAATGCCCGCTGCAGTTCGAGACCGTCCTCATAGGGAACGACGCCAAGCCGCCGGATCAGAATCTCGCGCACGAACCTTCAGAACCTCTTAGAACCCTGCAGAACCTCGCTCTTACGCCCACGCTTCATCGAAGTTTTCGAGACGCTCCTTCAGAAACGACAGGAAACGTCCGGCGTCGGCGCCGTCCACGAGCCGGTGGTCGTGCCCGAGTGTGATGTGGCACACCGGCCGAATCGCGATCGCGTCATCGATCACCACGGCGCGCTTCTCGATCGCGCCCACCCCGAGAATCGCGACCTGAGGCTGATTGATCAGCGGCAAGCCGTACAACGCTCCGAAGATTCCGGGATTGGTGATGGTGAAGGTGCCACCCTGCACCTCCTCGGGGTTGAGCTTCTTCGTCCGGGCGCGATTCGCGACGTCATTGATCGCGCGGCTCAATCCCAGCAGGTTCTTCTCGTCCGCATCCTTGATCACCGGCACGATCAGGCCATTGTCGAGCGCCACGGCAATTCCGAGATTGACGTCCTTTTTGTAGACAATGTTGTCGCCGTCGATCGACGCGTTGACAATCGGGAACTGACGCAGCGCGTCGATGGCGACCTTTGCGATGAACGCGGTAAAGGTCAGTTTGGCGCCCGCCGCTTCGTAGGCGGCCTTTTTCTTCTCGCGAAGCGCGGCGACGCGACCGAAGTTCACCTCGTATACCGAATAGACGTGGGGGGACGTGCGCGCGCTCAGCACCATGTGCTCGGCGATCTTCTTGCGCATGACGCCCATCGGCACGATCTGAACACGTTCGCCCGGCTTGAAAGACACAGAGGGTGCAGACGGTGCGGGCGGCGCAGAAGGTGCGGACGGTGCCGCGGATGCGGACGGTGCTGTGGCTGCCGAGGGTGGCGTTGCCGGCTTGGGCGCCTGAATGTAACCGAGAATGTCCTCCTTCGTAACGCGGCCGCCGAGACCCGTGCCGTGGATCCGGGAAATATCGACGCCGTGCTCCGCCGCGATCTTGCGGACGAGCGGCGACGATTTCTGTCGGCGGACATCCTCATGCGACTGCTCGGCAGGCGCCCCAGCCACGGCCGGCGCATCGGCGGATGACTGCTCGTCGATCGCAGGCTGCCCAACGGCGGCCTCGGGCAGCTCGCTGCCAGGCTGCTTCACCTCGCTGGCGGAGCCGATCGTCGCGACCACGCTGTTGACGGCCACAGTCTCGCCCTCTTTGACCTTGATTTCCGTCAGGACGCCAGCCGCGGGAGAAGGGATTTCCGCGTCGACCTTGTCGGTCGAGATCTCGAAGAGCGGCTCGTCGCGGTCGATGGGGTCGCCAACCTTTTTGATCCACCGGACGATGGTGCCTTCGGCGATCGATTCCCCCATCTGGGGCATCACGACATTGGTCATTTTTGGTCCTTACTGTCGCGATTCGCGGTTCGCGGTTCGCGGTTCAATACTCCACCAGCCGCTTGGCGGCTGCGACGACCTTTTCAACATTCGGAAGAAATGCGGCCTCGAGCTGAGGTGCGTACGGCACTGGCGTATCGGCCGAAGCGACCCGTACCACCGGTGCGTCCAGATGCTCGAACGCCTCTTCCGAAATGATTGCGGCGAGCTCGCCGCCGATCCCGCCGATGCGCGTCGATTCGTGCAGCAGCATCACCTTGCTGGTCTTCGCGACGGTCGTGACGATGGCCTCGCGGTCGAGCGGCGCCAGGCTTCGCAGATCCAGCACCTCCGCTTCGACGCCGTCCCGCGCAAGCTCGGTGGCCGCCTCGATCGCCGTGTAGACCATCGCGCCGAACGTCACGATGGACAGATCGCGCCCTTCGCGCCGGAGCGCGGCCTTGCCGATTGGAACGACGTAGTCCTCATCGGGCACCTCGTCCTTCACACGGCGATACAGATACTTGTGCTCGAAGTAAAGCACGGGGTCGTCGTCTCGGATCGCCGACTTCAACAGCCCCTTGGCATCGTACGCTGTGGACGGTTCCACCATTTTCAACCCGGGCGTATTCAGAAAGAAAGACTCCGGATTGAGCGAGTGGAACGGGCCGCCGCCCACGCCCCCGCCGCACGGTCCACGGACGACGATCGGCACGCCGGCGCCGTTGCGGTAGCGGCTCGTGGCGGCAAAGTTCGTCAGCATGTCGAAGCAGCAGGCGATGAAATCGATGAACTGAAGCTCGCAAACGGGCCGCAGGCCCATATACGACGCGCCGATCGCGGAACCCACGATCGCGGCCTCGGCAATCGGCGTATCGATGACGCGCTGCTCGCCGTATTTCTCGAGAAGCCCTTCGGTCACCTTGAACGCGCCGCCGTACGCGCCGATGTCTTCGCCGAGGACGAACACGCGCTCGTCGCGCTCCATCTCGTCAAAGAGGGCCTGGCGGATCGCCTCGAGGTAGCTAATGACCGGCAAACGGGGACTCCATGAACTCCAGCTTCGGGAGCGCGAAATCATCGCCGGCGTAAACGCCGCGCGTCACCGTGGCGGGATCCGGCGCGGGCTCCTCCGCCGCGAGATCCGCCTCACGAGCCGCGAGCTCCTTTGCCAGTCGATCGATGTCGTCGAGCTGTTTGTCTTTCGATGCACCCTTGTCCATCAGCATCTGGCGGAACCGGGGCAGTGGATCCTTGCTCGTCCACTCGTCCAGCATCTCGCGGGGGACGTAGCGCGCGTCGTCGTGCTGGGCATGGCCCTGCATACGCATCGTGTCGACTCCGAGCAGCGAGGGGCCCTCGCCAGCGCGCGCGCGATCGACCATGCGCTTTGCCGCATCGTAAACGGCCAGCATGTCGTTGCCGTCGACGAGCTCGTGAGGAATGCCGTACGCGGCCGCGCGCTCGTCGATTCGAGCGATCGCCATCTGCTTCGAGATCGGCGTCGAGTACGCGTATTTGTTGTCTTCGACGATCACGACGAGCGGCATCTGCCGAACCGCCGCGAAGTTGAGGCCTTCATGGAAGGGACCGGTGCTCGTGGCGCCGTCGCCGATCCACGCCATCGACACGAGGTCGCGCCCCTTCATGCGCGCGCCCATCGCGATACCCGCCGCGATCGGAATCGAGTCGCCGAGCATGCTGATGGGACCGACGATGACGGGCTCCGGCTTTCCTTCCTCGGGCAGATGAACGATGTGGATGTTGAGATCGCGGCCTCGCGAGTTCGATGTTCCCTTGGCCATGTATTGACGGAAGATCTCGCGCGGACGCACGCCCATCGTGGTCAGGACTCCCATGTTTCTGATGAGCGGGAGCACGGCATCAGTTCGTTTCAACGCGTAGGCGCTGGCAACCGACTCCCCTTCCTGGCCGAGGCTGCGGTAGAGACCGCCGACGACCTTGCTCTGACGGAAGAGGGTCACGAGCCGCTCCTCGATTTCCCGCGCGAGCCGCGCGAAGTAGTACATCTCGAGGAGCTGATTGTCGGTCAGCCATTCCGATGGAGACGTCATGTCAATGATGAATGATGAATGATGAATGATGAAATCAAGACGAATGATGAAAAGGGGTTGATCTTCATCATTAATCATTCATCCTTCATCATTACGCTAGGCGTGAATCGGCCCGCCATGCGCCGCGTGCGCCGCCTCGCCGACCGCTTCGGACATGGTCGGGTGCGCATGAATCGTACGCAGCAGCTCTTCGACCGTGCATTCGAGCCGCAGCGCGAGCGTGGCTTCTGCCACGAGCTCGGTCGACCGCTGACCAATCATGTGCACGCCCAGGATCCCGTCGTACTTCTTCTCGAAGACGATCTTGACGAACCCCTCGACCTCTCCGGCGATCCGCGCGCGGCCGAGCACACCGAACTTGAACAAGCCGGTCTTGACATCGTAGCCGCGCTCCTGCGCCTCGCGCTCCGTCAAACCGACGCTGCCAATCTCCGGATCGCAGTAGGTACACCCCGGGACCTGGTCGTAATTGATAGGTGCGCGCTCCGCGCCGGCGATCCGCTCCGCCACGGCGATGCCTTCGGCCGACGACAGATGCGCAAGCTGGGGGTGGCCGGGCGTATCGAACGTGATTACATCGCCAATGGCGGAGATGCCCGGCACGCTGGTGCGATACTCCCGGTCGACGTGAACGTACCCGCGTTCCAGGCGCAGACCGGCTTCTTCGGCCCCAAGGCCTGAGGTCACAGGGCCACGGCCCGTCGCGACCAGAAGATATTCGGCCTTGATCCTCGCCGTCTTGCCGTCGGAGGTCTCCGCCTCGATGTCCACCGCGTCATCGCCGGCGGTCGCTTTCGTCACCTTCGTCCCCGCGAGCACCTTGATGCCCTGCTTGCGGAACGAGCGCTCGAGCTCGGCCGACACCGCTTCATCTTCAATCGGAACGATCCGCGGCAGCAGCTCGATGATGGTCACGTCGCTGCCGAAGCGGCGGAAGATCGATCCAAACTCCACGCCGACGGCGCCGCTGCCCATGATTGCGATCGATTTCGGCACCTGCCGCAGGTTCATGGCTTCGTCGCTCGTGATGATCCGCTTTCGATCGAGCTCGATGCCGGGAACGCTGCGCGGCTGCGACCCGGTGGCGACAATGATCTCCCGGCGCGCCGAAATCGTCCGTTTGTCGCCTTCAGTGATTTCGACCTTGCCCGTCCCCGCGAGACGAGCGCTTCCCTTGATCCAATCGATCTTGTTCTTCTTGAAGAGGAACTCGACGCCACCGGTGAGCCCTTTTACGATTTTGTCCTTCCGTGCGTGCACCTGTGCCATGTCGAGCGAGATCGCGGCCTCGCCGATCGTGAGCCCCCACTCTTTCCAGTTCTGCGCAATCTTGAGCGCGTGCGCGTGTTCGAGGAGCGCTTTCGTCGGGATGCAGCCCCAGTTCAGGCAGGTGCCGCCGAGCACGGGCGCGCGCTCGACGACAGCGGTGCTCAAACCGAGCTGAGCTGCACGGATCGCCGCGACGTAACCACCCGTCCCCGAGCCGATCACAATCACGTCATATTCGTTCGCCATTTACCTGTCTTTCTTCCTGATCGCCGAGAGCGGGACGAAGGACACTGAAGGAGACGCTGCGGCGGGCGGTTCGGATTCGGCCGGCTGATCCGGATCGAGCCTCGCCAGCTGCGATCGCAGGCGGGTGTAGTCGTAGCGAAGCTCCCAGTAGGACTGGGTCAGCGACTCGAGCCGGCGGGACACGCGCCGAACCCAGGCGAGCGCCGACAGCGCAAGCAGCACACCAACGGCGGCGGCTACGGACGAAAGCACAACGGTCTACGTTACAAAGAAACGGCCCGACGCGACAAGCGCCGGGCGTTCTGCGAATCGCGCTACAATCCGGGGCGTCCTTCGCCATGCCGGCCACCAAGACGATTCTGATCTGCGACGACGATCAGGGGATGCGCGATACCATCGCCGCGATCCTCAAGCGCGACTATCGGGTCGTGACGGTGTCGAGCGGCGAAGCCGCGCTCGCGCTCCTCAAGGAGCAGGACGTCGACCTCATTCTGCTCGACGTTCGCCTCCCTGGCATCAGCGGCTTCGACGTGCTCCGCATCGTCAAGGAGAACTACAGCCTCATCGAGTGCATCATGATCTCGGCCATCAACGAGGTCGAGACCGCGGTGCAGGCCATGAAGCATGGCGCCTACCATTACATCACCAAGAACTTCGATTACGACGAGCTGCGGTCGCTCGTGCGGAACGCGTGCGAACGCCAGGATTTGAACCGGCAGGTCATCACGCTGAGCGCGCAGATCGCCGAACAGAGCGAACGCGAATTCCTGATCGGGCCGAGCCGCCAGATTCGCGACATCGTCGACCTGGTGCAGAAGGTCGCGAAGCTGTCCGCGACGGTGCTGATTCTCGGCGAGAGCGGAACCGGCAAGGAGCTCCTGGCGCGGCTCCTTCACCGCGAGTCGGGCCGGGGAGATGCTCCGTTCATCGCCGTGAACCTTTCGGCGATTCCGCACGAGCTCGTGGAGAGTACGCTCTTCGGCCACGAGCGCGGCGCGTTCACCGGCGCACACAAGCAGCAGCTCGGGAAATTCGAGCTCGCGGCGGGCGGCACGCTGTTCCTGGATGAAATCGGCGATCTGCGTTTCGATCTGCAGGCGAAGCTGCTGCGCGCGATCCAGGAGGGTGAAATCGAGCGCGTCGGCGGGACCAAGCCGATCAAGACGGAGTTCCGCCTCGTCGTGGCCACCAACGTCGACCTCGAGCGCGCGGTGAAGGACGGTCGTTTTCGCGAGGACCTGTACTACCGGATCAACGTCATTCCGATTCGAATGCCACCGCTTCGCGATCGCATCGAAGACCTCCCGGAGCTCGCGCGGCTGTTCCTCGATCGGTACAAGGCGAAGTTCCGGAAACCGGTGCGCGGCATTTCGGGGTCCGCGCTGAAGATACTCGCCTCCTACTGGTGGCCAGGAAACATCCGCGAGCTCGAGAATCTGATCGAGCGGCTCGTCGCGGTCAGCGACAAGGAGTGGATCACCGACGAGGATCTGCCGCTCGAGTACCATTTCGCAAAACTGGACTCCGCGCCGACGACCGGAGAAGCGCTGTTCCAGGAGGCGTGCGACACGTTCGAGCGCAATTTCATCCTGCGCGCGCTCGAGAAGTCGGACTGGAACGTGACCGCAACGGCGCGCTATTTGGGAATTCCCCTGAGCACCCTCAAGCACAAGATGGCCCGCCTCGATCTTCGGGAAATTGCGCGAAAGCTGCGAGGCGCGTAGAGGTCGGTTTGTTGGCCGCACCGGCCAACCGGTTGGCCGATCGAGGTGGGTATCCAGCCTTTTTGTGCCGGATCCGCGCGGTTGTGACCGTCCGAAAGAGTCACACAAACAAATCTGTATTCAGCCGCTGTACTTGATCATATAGTCCGCGCCAACGGACTCTTTGGACATCTCGAGCCGATTCGGAATGTCCGTTGCTACGTCGCCGCCCGGCCGCTGGTACTGGCAGTTTTACGAGTCTGGCTTATTCCGTTCGGCTTATTCGCGCGCTAACGACAAGGACGACATGCAGACCTCTATGTTCAACGTTCGTGTGCCCCTCGAGGAGGTCGGTGCTGGCAGCGATGTGTTCCTGATGAACACGTTCACCGACGCACAAGTGATCGTGTCGGCCGATGTCGCCGCGCTGCTCGACAGGCTGGGCAATGCGTCCTCGACGTTCACGCCGGAGGAGCGCGCGGCGCTCGCGACGCTCGCCGAGCATGGCTTCGTTGTCGGCGACCGTGAGGCCGAGCGGAACCAGGTGGAGGCGTTCTTTCGGGACGTCCGCGAAGACACCGACCAGCTCAGGGTCACCGTGCTCACCACGCTGCAGTGCAACTTTGCGTGCGACTACTGCTTCCAGGGGGACCATGGCGACTACAACAAGTTCGCCGACAAGATGACGCTCGAGACGGCCGCACGGGTTGCCGCGTGGGTCGAGGAGCGCCTGCAGACGATACGGCCCGAAAGCTTCGTGTTGACGCTGTTTGGAGGCGAGCCGCTGCTGAACCTGCCGGTGGCCTACTACCTGGCCGAACGGCTCTGGAGCGCGTGCACGACGCGCGGCGTACGGATGATGGTGAACGTGATCACCAACGGCCTGCTGCTCACGCCGGACGTCGTCGATCGGCTGGCACCGTTCGGGTTGAACGGCGTGAAGATCACGCTCGACGGCGATGCCGCTACGCACGACCGGATGCGGCCGTTGCGCGGCGGGCAGGGTACATTCGAAAGAATCATCGCGAATGTCAGGCGCGTCGCCGACAAATGCCGCATCACGGTTGGCGGCAACTTCGATGAAACGTCGGTCGACAGCTATCCAGCGCTCCTCGATTTTCTCCGGCAGCAGGACTTCGCCGACAAGCTTGCGAAAGTCGCGTTCAAACCTGTCATCCGCGAGCCCCGGCCGTCGCAGCCAAAAGGGTTCATTCCGCTGACGGCTGTCGCGGGCGATGGACGACCGCTGAACGGCACCTGCATGACCTCGGCTGGCGGCGGCACCACGGTGTGCGGCAGCTGCAACTTCGTCGACGAGAAGATGTCGTTCCTACGCGAGGAAACAAAGAAACGCGGCTTCCCGACGGCCGACGGCGTTCACATGGGTCCGTGCGAGATCCACCGCCGCCACGCACACACGATCGCACCCGACGGTTCCCTCTACGCCTGCCCGGGATTCACCGGCGACAAAAATCAGTCGACCGGCCACATCGACGGCCGGCGCGACGACCCGCGCGCGCGCGCCGCGTCGCAGTTCGAGCAGCTCGCCGCGTGGAAGGAGTGCAGCGACTGCGCGTTCATCCCCGTGTGCGCCGGCGGATGCTCGGTGGCCGCCCACACGGAACTCGGCAGCATGCACCGCCCGAATTGCCACAAGAGCAGCTTCGAGGCGGGCGTCGTATCGCTCGCGCGGGATGCGGCCGCACGCGAGCTCGCCACGGTCAACTAGTCCATCGGTAACACGCGGCCGGCCGCCGCCACAGCAGGAGCAGGAGACACAGATGAAGAACGATCGAAAAGACGCGGACAAGAAGCGGGAAACACTTCGGCCCTGGCTCGTCGACGTCGCGGTGGAACACCTTCGCTGAGCGGCGGCGCTCGCACCCAACTGTTCATTTTTCACTTACCAGGAGTCGACCATGAAGATTCAGATCGTCAAGAACGCGCAGAAGAAGCCGCTCCCGAATGGTTGCAATTTCGTTATCGAAGATCTCCCGGAGCCTCGAAAATAGACGCATCAGGGTGCGGGCGGGTCTCCGGCGTGGGCACCGGAGCGCCGATAAACAGGGGATGATGGTGTCAAGGCTGCGGCGGTTTTCATGGCGGCGCACAGTCTGCGCAATCGCGACGGCTAGCGCCGTCTGCCTCGCCGCATGCGAACAATCATCCCCGCCCGCTGCTCAACTGCGAACGCTGCGGATTGCGACGCAGAAATCCGTCGAGGCGCGGCCGGTGCTCACCGACATGCTGTATGCCGATCCTCTAGTCGCCATTGACTGGCACGGTCGGCCGTCATTGCGGATCGCATCAGGTTATCAGTGGCAGGACAACGGCCGGACGCTCGAGCTCACGCTTGGCCGCAACGTGCTGTTCCATGACGGCACACCCGTAACGGCAGCGGCGGTAGCCGCCGTGCTGACCAAGAAAGAACGGACGGGTGGCTTTCAGTTCGTCACGTCCATCGACACGCCGAGCGACGGAGTGGTTTTGATTCACGTGAGTCGTCCCGACGCTTTTGTACTCGACGCACTTTCCGGTGCCGGAATCGTGCGCGTGGATAACCCAGACATTGGAACAGGTGCGTTCAAGCTGGTCACGCGCGAGCCCGTAATCCGCGGCGAACGTAATGACAGTTACTACCGCGGTACTCCCGGCATCGAGCAGGTTCAACTCACCGAGTACGACACACTGCGCGGTGCGTGGGCTGCGATGATGCGCCGCGAGGTCGACATGGTGACCGACGTGAACCGCGACTCGGTCGAATTCCTCCGAGGCGTAACACGCGTCGAGATGTATTCATTTTTCCGACCGTTCTATATCCCGCTCGTCTTCAACCTACGGCATCCAATTCTGCGCAATGTCGAGGTTCGACGCGCTCTCGCTGACGCCATCGATCGCGACGAAGTCGTACAGCGTGCGATGCGGGGCCAGGGGCAACCAGCCGACGACCCGCTCTGGCCTTTCAACTGGGCGTACAGTCCCGCGGCCCATCATCACTCGTTCAACCCAGCCGATGCGGCCAGTCGCCTGGAGGCGGCGGGGTATCCCGTTCGTCCGGCCGCTCACGGCAGCATCATGCCGAGCCGCTTTCGCATTCGATGCTTGTACTGGAACACTGATCCGCAGTACGAACGTATCGCGCTCATGTTGCAGCGCCAGTTAGCTGCCGTTGGTGTTGATTTAGTGCTCGAGCCGGTCGAACAAAAGCAGCTCGGACGGCGCATCAAGAACGGAGAATTCGAGACCTACATTTACCAGCTCGCAAGCGGCAAATCATTCGACGCCACGTATCGCTTCTGGCACTCGGATGCGAACGGTGTCGGCGCGATGGCCAATTCGGGGTACACCGGCGTCAACGAAATCCTCGACAGATTGAGGGCCACCTACAGCGACGCCGAGACTCGCGCCGCGGTTGACTCGCAAACGCGGGTCATGGTCTCTGATCTTCGACAGCGGTTCTACGAGGACACGCCGGCCGCGTTCATCGCCTGGGTCAAAACCACGCGCGCAGTCGATACGCGTTTCGACGTCGGCGATCGGTCGGATCCCGACATGCTGGCAAACCTGTGGCGCTGGCACGTGGCCACCCCGCAGCAAAGAGCCGAACGGTGAGGGGAATCACCGGACGATTCGTGTTACTGATCGGGACGGCGGCCGTGCTGCCGTTGCTCATATACGGCGCGATCTCGGTCACTTCCCTGCAGCGAGGCACCGAACAGTCTGTCGGCAACGGGAACCAGGCGCTCGCGAAGCAGGTCGCCGAGCAGATCGAGCTCTACTTCCAGAACAACGTTCGCGTGCTCTCGTCCATCGGCACGGAAATTCGAGGCACGCGCCTGGAGGAATGGCAGAAGCAGCGCATTGTTTCCAACCACGTCCTCGATTTTCCGGAGTTCCGCGAGATTTCGCTGTTCGGCGCCAACGGGCGGCTGACGGTCACCAGCCGGGCACTGGGTTCGACGTCGCTCACGATTCCCGACTCCACCGAGTGGAGCGGCAAGGTTTCGGAGTTCTACGTCGCGCCGCCGCACATCGACAACGACGCGCTTCCCACGACCACCATTGCGGTGCCGCTCGCTGGAGGACTCGAGGAGCCGGGCTGGATCATTGCCGAGATCTCGCTCGAGGAGCTCTGGAGGACTGTCGATCGTATCCGCGTCGGCAACAAGGGTTACGCGCTGCTGCTCGACCCGACCGGTGGGCTCATCGCCGACGGCAACGCGAACGAGAAGGAGTTCATCGCGAGCGGCGAGCACGCGATCTCAGCTGAACGCACGCTGGCGGAGCAGGCCCGCGGCGACCCGCAGGGGGCGGCGCCGAGGGTATTCCGGAGCCGCAGCGGAGAAGAACTGCAGGGCGTCGCCGCGACCATTGCCAACCCGCGATGGACCGTAATCGTCGAACAGCCGACCGACGACGCCTTCGCCGTGGCGAACAGGTTGCGCGTTCAGCTGCTGACCGCGATTGGGCTCGCGCTCGCCGGCACGATCGTACTCGGGTGGGTGTGGGGCCGGTCGTTCATCCAGCGCATCTTCGTGCTCACGCGGATGACGCGAGCCATCGCAGACGGCCGCCTGGACGAGCGCGTGCGCCTTGCCGGACGCGACGAAATCCGTCAACTCGGCGACGCGTTCAATTCGATGGCCGACCGTCTCGTCGAGCTCCAGGAGGAGATCAGGAAGCAGGAACGGCAGGCGATGTTCGGGCGCATCGCCGCCGGCCTCGTCCACGACCTCTCGCACCCCATCCAGAACATCGGCAACAGCTGCAAGCTCATTCAGAAGATGTTCGAAGACGCGGAGTACCGCGAAACGTTCAAACGCACGGTCGAGCGCGAGCTCGTGATCATCAAACGCGTGCTCGACGATCTTCGCAACATCGCGCGGCCCATCCCTTTGGAGCGCTTTCCTGTCGATCTGAATCGGACCGTGCTCGACGCAGCCGAAGCGATGGAGCAGCACGCCGAGACTGCGGGCCTGACGCTCCGCGCCGAGGTCGCAGCGGAGATGCTCGTGATCGAAGGCGACGTGTTCGCGCTTGGCCGCGTGTATCGCAACCTCATTCTCAACGCGATCCAGGCGACCGCGCCCGGCGGGCTCATCGTGGTGGCGACCGAAGCCCGCGGCGATCGTGCGCAGGTGCGCGTCTACGACACCGGCTGCGGGATTCCAGCCGAGCGCATCGGCCAGGTATTCGAAGATTTCGTGACGACCAAGCGGCGCGGCCTCGGCCTCGGCCTCGCCATTTCGAAGAAGATCGTCGAGCAGCTCGGCGGCCAGATCTCGGTGGCGAGCGAGGTCGGCAAGGGAACGACGTTCGTGCTCGATTTTCCACGCACCGCTGCGCGACCGATGCTCGTGGCGGGCTGAGTGAACGACCGGTTTTTGAGGATGGAGGGACCGATGTTCCGTAAACTCGTGAAGGCGACCGAAATCGAAGTGGACGGCGCTGTCTATACGCTGCGGTTTTTCGAGATCACCACGCTGCGCGGCGCACGGCGGTTCAGCTGCGAGGTGCTGCTGGGAGCCGCCGACCACATCATTCTGGACGACGATTCGATGCCGAGCCTCGAATCGAAAGTCGTCCGCCTCGCACCGGCGACCGTGTATAGCCGGCTGCTGGCGCAGCGCCCATCGGCCGCCGCGTGAGATCCGCTCCTTCGGAGCGACGGCCCGCCTTCGCTCCGTGAGCTATGGCGTAACAGGCGGTGACGGCCGCGACCGAGCGAACGCTCGGCCCGCTGGCTGCCCGCGCCGGACGCGGGGCCAGGGGCCGAAGACCGTTCCCACTTACTTCCTGGGGAGAACCGCGTCCTTGAGCTGCTTGGCGATCCGCGCTTTGACGACCGTCTTGGCGGGAATCTTGATCGCTTCGCCGGTCGCCGGATTCCGGCCCATCCGCGCCTTCCGCTTCTGAACGACGAGCTTCACCATTCCGGGGAGCACGAACTCTCCGGAGCGCTTCAGCTCCTTCTCGGCAAGCGTGTTCAGCTCATCGAAGAATTCCCGCGCCTGCGTCCGCTTCACTTCGAATCGATCCGCGAAGTGCGAGAAGAGTTCGGATTTGCCCATCCTGCGGGCCTCTGCCATCGGCTATACCCCTTGCTTGGTGCGCGCGTCTTGTTGGACCGCTTCACGGCCGCGCGCGCGGGCGGCGGCAGCGGAAGTACGACTGGCGTGAAAAACGTCACATCCTAGCGCGCGATCTTTTGCGGTGTCAATTGCACACGCGCCATTTTGGCCGGAAAATAAGGCGAAATGCTACAATTTTGACGTGGTCGACACGTTTCCCAACCCGAGTCCCACACGCGATTACGAGATCGAGATTCGCTGCCCCGAGTTCACCTCGGTCTGCCCGAAGACAGGCCTGCCCGATTTCGGCGAGATCATCATTACCTACGTACCCGACGCGAAGTGCCTCGAACTCAAGGCGTTGAAGCACTACATGATCGAGTTTCGCAACAAAGGGATCTTCTACGAAGCGGTCACGAACCAGATTCTCGACGACCTGGTCGCCGCCTGCGCCCCCCGCCGGATGACCGTCGTCGGAGATTTTTCGGTGCGTGGAGGGATCAGTACGACCGTCACGGCGTCCTACGACGGGCGTCAAGATAAAAGGTAAAAGGTAGAAGGTAGAAGGTAAAAGGTAACGGTAAAGTGCATGAAGTCCCCATTGAGGACTCGATAGACCTGCATACCTTCCGTCCGTCCGAGACCAGGTCAGTTGTTGAAGAGTATGTGAATGCGGCGCATGCGGCGGGATTCCGGGAAGTGCGATTGATTCACGGGAGAGGAAAAGGCGTACAACGCGGGATCGTGCAGAGGACTCTGGATCAGCATCCGCTCGTCCGGACCTTCTACGACGCTTCCGAAACCCACCTCGGCGCGACCGTGGCGATATTGGTCGACTGACGGCGGCCTCTTTACCTTTTACCTTTTACCTTTTACCTTTCAAAGCGTCAGAACAATCCCGGGCACACGCGCCAACGCACAACCTTCTGATACTCCTGGTAGCGAGGATCCGTGGCGAGCGTCTTTTCCTCGCAAACGGCGCGCGCAAGGAGCGCGACGTCAGCCGCGACGAGCGCAATGACATTCCATGCGGAGGGCATCGCCGCGAGGTACGCCGCGTGTGTGATCAGGTATCCCATGTAGATCGGATGCCGCACGACGCGATAGATGCCTGAGGAAACGATGCCCCGGTTCGCGGGCATGAGTCCGAAACTGCGGCCGAGCGTCACCTTTCCGGCAATCACGATCGCAAGGCCGACCCCTGACAGCGCGACCGTCACGATCTGCGGCATGAGCGCGACGACGCTGGCGGGCTTGAGAAACGAGGGGCCAAGCATCGAGATCGTCGTCAGGATGCGGGCCTGCATGCTGCGGTCGACGGCGGCAGCCGAGCGCCGCATGACGGTCAGGACGACGACGAGCAGCTCGCTGACGAGCAGCAGCAGTCCGGTGACGCGACCCGTCTTCACGAAATCGACGCCGAACCGCATCGCCATCATCGAGAACAGACAGACGACGATGGCGCGCGCCCCAATGTCGGCGAGGCGGTCGACGTCGGCGCGCGCGACGCGTTCGCGCGATGCCGACATCGTGAACGGCGCCGGCAGCGTGGCCAGCCGCTTGATCATTCGCCGTGCCCTTGGGATTCCGCTTCCTCGATGAAATAGCTGCCGCAGGCTGCATCCAGCAGCTCACGTGAGATCGCCGGCTCGCGTCCCGTATATCGACAAATGTCGACCACGTGGTTGATGAGATCGCGCGGATGACACGCGCGCATCTGGAGCCGCTTGGGCGCGTAGTACTTCCGCTCGAGGTACTCGACCATGACGGGATCGAACGTGAGGCCGCGTTTTCGGCAGTTCAACTCGAAGATCCGGCAGTACTCGTCGATGGTCGGGTTCTTTGCCAGGATCTTGTACGGGATACGGCGCAGGAACGCTTCGTCGGCCAGCGATTCCGGCTTCAGGTTCGTCGCGAAGACGATGAACACGTTGAACGGAATCTCGAACTTGCGGCCGGTGTGGAGCGTCAGGTAGTCGACGCGGCTTTCGAGCGGCACGATCCAGCGGTTCAACAGGTCACGCGGCGGGATGCGCTGCCGCCCGAAGTCGTCCACGACGAACACGCCGCCGTTCGCCTTCAGCTGAATCGGCGCTTCGTAGAACTTCGAAATGGGGTTGAACGTCAGGTCGAGCATCTCGAGCGTCAGCTCGCCGCCGACGACAACGACGGGGCGCCGAATGATTTCCCAGCGCCGGTCATGGGTGGCGGCCGCGATCACGCTGTGGCTGCCCGTTCCTTCGCCCATCTTCTGATGACTGACGGGGTCGTACATCGTGATGACCTGGCCGTCGACGTCGATCGCGAACGGGACGTGCATCTCCCCGCCGAGCGAACGGCCGATCCCCTCGGCGATGACGGTTTTTCCGTTGCCGGGGGCGCCATAGAGAAACAGCGCCTTCCCGGAGTTCACCGCCGGCCCGAGCTGGTCGAGCATCGGCGTGCCCACCACCAGGTCGGTGAAGCCGGTACTCAGAATCGTGCGGTCCAGGTATGGGCGAGCCGCCATCGCGGCTCTGACGTACGCGTTGTAATGCGCCAGCGGCACCGGCGCAGGACCGACGTAACGGCAGATGTCGAGGACCTGACCGGCGCGATCGCGCCCCAAATCGGTGAGTGCGTACCGGTAGCCCGCCGACCCTGTCCCCGCCGCGCCGCGCACTTCGACGAGCTTCTCGACGCGCGCGTGCTGGATCAGCGAATCGAGGACCGCGTAGGGCACGCGCAGCTTGTCCGAGAGCCCGGTTCCGCTCGCTTCTCCTCCGATTAGCGTCTTCAGCAGGAGCTGGCTGAGCGTATCGAGATGAAGACCCGTTTCCTCGAGCGTGTTCGGCGGCGCCGGCGGCGCAGGCGCGGCCGGGTTGGCAGTCGACTCGACGGCTGCGGCGGCAACTGGTGTCATTTGCTGCTCCCCTGGGCGAACTGAATCCGATGGCCAAGCTGCGTGCCCACGGCGTCGAGCGTCCCCGCCCGCAACTCCAGCACGCCGGCCGTTCCTTTCCGCGGCAGACGAATGCGCCACGGCTTCAGATGCACGACGCGGTCGATGATCACGCCCTTTTCGTCCAGTGCGATTACGTCAATTGGAAACCGCATCCAGCAGGTGTGTACGCCGCGGCTCGGTACGATCCACAACGCCTCGCCATGATCGAGGTTCTCGCGTGCCATCAGCCCAACGGCGCGCGTGGCGCGCGTGGCCGCGATCACCACGTTACTGGCGACCACGGCCCCGGTGTCGAGATTGGTCGCGATGAGCGGCATGGCGTCGCTACTTGCGCGTGCTCTCCATGAGCGGGAACAGCACCGTGACGAAACGAATTGCGGCCGGCCCGATGGTGACGACCCAGATTGCCGGGAAGATGCAGAACACGAGCGGAAACACCATCTTCACGCCCGTCTTTGCCGCTGCTTCCTCGGCCCGTTGCCGCCGCTTCGTGCGCAGCGTCTCGGAGTAGACGCGCAGCGACTGCGCCACGCTCGTGCCGAACTTGTCGGTCTGGATCAGCATCGTCACGAGCGAGCTGAGATCGTCGACGCCGGTGCGGTCGGCCAGATTGCGCAGCGCCTCAGGACGCGGCTTGCCCGCGCGCAGCTCCAGGTTGATCAGGCGCAGTTCGTCGGAGAGCTCCGGATAGGCGAACTCGAGCTCCGCACCCACGCGCGAGAGCGCCTGGTCGAGGCCGAGCCCGGCTTCGACGCTGACCACGAGCAGGTCGAGCGCGTCAGCAAGCGACAGACGGATGCGGTGCGCCCGGCGCTTCGCCATGCGGGCGAGAATCATCCCGGGGGCGATGTAGCCGAATCCAAGACCACCGAGCGCGAGCGACATGTTCGGGCGTGCGACGGCGGAGCTTGCGAACAGCGAGAACAGCGCCAGCGCAATGACGACACGGATCCCGAAGAAAATCGTCAGCGCCTCAGGGCGGCGGTAGCCCGCCTGCACCAGTCGGAGGCGCAGCGAACCCATCTCCTTCGTGGAATGGGGCGCTTTTTCGCCGATCCGCTTCAAGAACGCGACGAGCGACTGCAGGCGCGGCTTCCGCTCGACCTCGTCCTCGCGGCGGGTGGTGAGCTCTTCGAGTCGCCGATCGATGTCGGCCGCCGGTTTCGGAATCAGCGCGAGCGCCCCGCCGGCGATCACGAGCGATCCGAAGAGGAACGCGAGCAGTGGCAGCATCAGGGACACGCTACACCTCGATTTTGATGACTTGCCTGATCCAGATATACCCGATGGTCTGCATCACGAGCGCGACGCCCAGCAGCATCTGACCCATGCGCTCGCGGAAGAGCAGGTTCATGTGCTCCGGGTTGATGAACGACAGCGCAATCCCGAGGACAGCAGGCAACGCGAGCAGCACGTATCCGGTGAAGCGTCCGTGAGCCGTGTAGACGCGCACCTGCCGAAGAATCTTGAACCGCTCGCGCACGACGAACCCGAGGTTCTCCAGAATCTCGGCGAGGTTGCCGCCGGTTTCGCGCTGGATCAGCACGGCGGTAACGAAGAATCGAACGTCCAGGATCGGAATACGGTGCGCGAGGTTGTCGAGCGCATCCTTCATCGGAAGACCGAAGTTCTGTTCGTCGAACGTCTTCCGGAACTCCGGCCCGACCGGCTCCGGCAGCTCGTCGGCGGCCATCTTCAGCCCGGTTGCGAACGCATGTCCCGCTTTCAGCGCACGCGCAATGAGGTCGAGCGCCTCGGGGAACTGCTCTTCGAACGCGCGGAGGCGTCGCGTGCGTTTGATCTTCAGCACGAGGAACGGCAGGCAGAATCCGAGCGCGGCGCCGACCGGGAGACCCCACGGCGCCCGGGTGATCATCCCCACGACCAGCGCCATGACGGCTGCGCAGGCAAGGCCAATCAGCAGGATGCCGCTGACGCTCGCCTTCATTCCCGACTGATCGATCCAGCGTCCAAATGCGGACCCGCGGGTCGTTCCGGCCAGCAGCCGATCGATCGCCGGCAGCGGTCCCTCGCGCCGCTCCTTGAGAAGCGTCTTGTCAGCATCCTTCGCATCGTCGACCGGCGACGCCAGCTCCTGCAGGCGCGCGTCCAGCTTGCGCTGGGCCATGATGCCGGGCAGCTTCGTCGTCGCGAAATAGAGGGCCATGACGAGCCCGGCGCCGAAGAAGAACATCAGGATGACGAGGCCCATCACCGCACCTCCGTGACGCCTTCGAACATGTCGGGCGGCAGATGAACGCCCGAGGCCTTCAGCCGCTCGCAGACTTTCGGCCGCACGCCCGTCGCGCGGAACCGGCCGATCACCTTGCCGTCCTGCGTGACGCCCAGCTTCTCGAACAGGAAGATCTCCTGCATGGTGATGACGTCCCCTTCCATGCCGGTGATCTCGGAGATGCTCGTGACCTTGCGCGTCCCGTCGCTCATGCGGGACTGCTGAATGACGATCTGAATCGCCGCCGCGATCTGCTGGCGCATCGCGCGCTCCGGCAGGTTCGTCGCGCCCATCGCGATCATCGTCTCGATACGGGTCAGCGCGTCGCGCGGCGTGTTCGCGTGAATCGTGGTCAGCGATCCGTCATGGCCCGTGTTCATCGCCTGCAGCATGTCCAGTGCTTCCTCGCCGCGCGTCTCTCCGACGACGATGCGGTCGGGACGCATACGCAGGGCGTTGATGAGCAGCTGGCGCTGACGGATGGCGCCCTTGCCTTCGACGTTGGGCGGCCGCGTCTCGAGTCTCGCGACGTGCTCCTGGTGCAGCTGAAGCTCCGCCGCGTCCTCGATGGTGACGATGCGCTCGCGTTCCGAGATGAAGCCGGAGAGCACGTTCAGCAGCGTCGTCTTGCCCGCGCCGGTGCCCCCGCTGATGAGCATGTTCAGCTTCGAGCGCACGCAGTGCTCGAGGAATTCGAGCATCGGCCGCGTCATCGATCGAATCTGAACGAGGTCTTCGGCGCGCAGGCGCTCGGCGGGGAAACGACGGATCGAGAGCAGCGGGCCGTCGACGGCGAGCGGCGGAATGATCGCATTGACGCGCGAACCGTCCGACAAGCGGGCGTCGACCATCGGTGAGCTGTCGTCCACGCGCCGACCCACGCCGCTGACGATCCGATCGATCACCCGCAAGAGATGCCTGTCGTCCTGGAACGTCGTCGGAAGCCGCTCGAGCTTGCCGCCGCGCTCGACGTAGACCTGCTTGTAGGTGTTGACGAGGATGTCGCTGACGCCCGGGTCGCGCAAGAGCGGCTCGAGCGGTCCGAGCCCGAACACTTCGTCGATCACGTCGGTGAGGATGACTTCGCGCTCGCTCATGCTGAGCGGGGTGCCTTCCTCCGCGATCAACTCGAACAGGAGCGTACGAATCTCCGCTTCGGCGCGCGAGCGCTCCGCCGAGGCCAGCGCTTCCAGATTCAGGCGGTTCAGCAGCTTGCGGTGAACATTCGCCTTCAATTCCATGTACTGCGGCCGCGGCGCTTCGACGCGCGGGCGCGCGGGAGTATTCGTGTTGCTGTTGGGCGGGTTCGGGGTGTTCAGCGACAGGCTCTGCATGTGCGTAGGTCCGTGTTAGAGGATGCCGAGGAATGCGCGGCGTTTTTCGGGCTCGGCTTTCGCTTCGTCGCTCATCCCGAGCATCTGCCGGGTGAAGGACGCGAATTCGTGCGAAAGGCCGGAGTTGTTGGCTGTCGTAATCGGCACGCCCGAGTTGAGCGCCGTTGAGACCGTTCGGTAATCGCTCGTAAACGTCTGATGAATGCTGTAGCCGAGCGCCGTTTCGATCTGCTTCGGGGCGATCAGGGTCTGATCCGAGACGCGGTTCAGGACGACCTTCACCCGTTCGCTGCCCGCACCGAGCTGGCGCACGCGATCGACCAGCCGCTGCGCGTTGCGGATCGACGGCACGTCGGGGTTCGTCACGAGGAACACCGTGTCGGCCGCGTACAGAGCCGCCACCGAGCACGCGTTCACCGAATTGCCGACGTCGATGACGATGTATTCGTAGGTTCGAGCGAGCACGCGCAGCAGCTCCTCGATCGCGCCGGCATCACTGGCGGCCGGCCGATCGAACTGCTCCGATCCCGCGAGAATGTCGAGCCCCGACTTGTGCTTCGCGACGAGCTCGCGCAGGAAGTCCTTGTCGATGCGGTGCAGGTTCTCGATCGCGTCCAGCAGCGTGAAGCGCGGGCGCACGCCGAGAAACAGCGCGACCTCGCCCAACGACGGCTTCAGATCGAGCACGATCGTTGGACGCTTGGTGAGCGTCGCGAGCTCGACGCCGCAGTTGACGGCAATCGTCGTCGTCCCCGCGCCGCCCTTCGCGCCGAGGAACACCTGATTCACGCACGGCTGCCGCGTGCCAGCGGTTGCGGCCTCGCGGCGTGCGGCCGTTCGACGCACCGCCCCCTGGAACGATTCCTCCATCTGACGCGATGCCTGCGTCTGACCGCCGGGCAGCCACGCGAAGAACTCGTTCGCCCCCGCGCGCATCGACTGGAGAATCAGGTCCGGCTCGGCGCTCGCCGCGATCGCGAAGATTGCGACCGCCGGGCTGGACGAGCGAATCCGCTCGACTGCGGCCATGCCGGACGAAGCGTCCGCGCGAATGTCCACTACAAACGCGTCGGGGCTCGCCCCCTCGGCGCGCCCCTCGACTATCCCGACCGGCACGCCGCCCGCCCTCAGGAGGCGGGCGACTTGCCGTTTGAACTCTTCGTCATAGCTGACGATGGAAACCGCGAGTTGTGCCATGTCACTTTACCAACCGAATCGACACAGGAAATGCGGGACTCCCCTGCAGGCCAGTGGTGTCGCGAATGCCTGCAATCGGTATGATGCGACCGTAAATCGTCGTGCCCCCGATGTATTCCACGAAGTATCCGATCCAGTTGGCCACCTTCAGGCTCGCCACGCGGCCGTTTGTGATGCCACCCTGGTAGTAATCCGGATCGAAGAGCGGAATCGGGAATATGCGCGGACTCTGACGGTCGGCGAACGCGCTGCCCTTGACGCAGTTGCAGGCGGTGTCCCAGTACGCGCCAGGGTCCCTGGCAATCAGCTGCTGGATACCATCAATCGTCGGACCTTCCTTCGCACCAGGCTCCTGCACGAGGGCATCGTTCCAGTGATAGATCGTGTGGTTGCAGTTCGCGATGTTCCAGTTGTAGTCGTCGCCGCCGGTGTCGCCGGTCATCGCGAGCGAGTAGTACAAGCTCGGCGCGATATTCGCGCCGTTGCTGGCGTGCAGCGTCATCTGCAGGCCGCGATTCGCTTCGTTGTTGTAGCCCGTGTAGCCCGCATTCACGTTGCCGGATCCGTCGTACGCGGGAACGTACGTGTCAGGATTTGCGATCAGCTGACCTTTCTTGTTCCCCGTCTCGTAGTACCGGGTGAACGTATCGCCTGGATCGAACGGTGGCGTCTGCGCCTCGCTCCACTTGTCGGGAATCGTGAACGGCTTCACGCAGGTCATGGCGTTCGCGGGTGACGCTTCGGCTGTCGCCGTTGCGCCGATGCCCACAGTGCGCATCCCGAAATAGGTGGCAATCAGCGTCGGCACGGCGTTGCCGCGATCAGTCGTCCGCCACACGTTGACCGCCACGCGGTTGAACGCCCCGTTCGTCGGGTTGGCCGGAAAGGTGACATCGTCGGGCCGGATCGACGGCGCCTGCTGCTGGACCAGGTTGGTTTGCCCCGTTCTGATCGCGCTCTGGACCGCAGGACCGCTCGCCGTGCGGTCGTTCCAGTCGTCGAACGCAAGCGCGGTCGCGCCGGCGAGCGCCGCGGCATCGGCGGAGTTCTGGGCCTGATTGCGCGCGGTCATCAGCATGCCGACATCGATGGCCAGCATGCTCGCGCCGAACAAGGCCATCATGCCGAGTCCGATGAACACGTAGCTCATGCCCGATTCGTCACGACGAAGCCGCTGGAGTCGCTTCATGACAGAACCTCTTTGTTTGACTTAACCGCCCCAGGTAACCTTCGGCGCCTTAGGACTTGGGCGTCGAGCCTTTGCCTGACGTCTTGGCTTTGTCATTGGCGTCGCCTTTCGTCTTCTCGAGCTCCTCCTGGTACTGCGACTGCGCGGCCTTCAGGCGAGCCGCGGCGTCGGCAAGCGCTTTCTCACGCTTCGCGTCTTCCGCGGCCTTCTTCTTCGCAACCTCCGCCTCATGTGCGGCGCGCTCCTTCTCGAGCTTCTCGGCGCGGCGCTTGGCTTCGGCGTCCTTCCTGGCCTGCTCGGTCTGCTGCTTCTCTTCGACAGCCGCCGCGGTCTGCGCGGCCTTGTGATCCGCAGCCTGTTTCTTCGCGTCTTCGACGCGCGCGCGCTCGGCCGCTTTGAGCTCGTCCTTCGTCGGTGCCGGCGCAGCCATGGGCGCGGGCTGAGCCTGCTGACTCGGTGCCGGCGCGGTTTCCACTGCCGACGGCGATGCGTCGCTCGCGGGCACGGAGGCGTTCGGCAGCGCCGCGGAACCCTGGATCGGGCGAGCGAGCGGGGCCGCCTGCGACTGCGGCGCAGGTGCGCTCGCACCGCCGCGCGGCGCGGGCTGACCAGGGGCCGGGTACCGCGGCGAACCGACGTACGGCGCCGGCGGCGGAACTGGATGCGCTGGCGGGCCAAGGAACGGCTCGACCATCGACGGCAGGCTTTCGGACGCGCCCGTCGAATCGCGACGCAGAATCGTCGGCGTGACCATCACGACGAGCTCGGTCTGGTCCTTCTGGTACGAGCGGCTCTTGAACAGATTGCCGAGGATCGGAATGTCGCCGATGCCGGGAACCTTCTGCATCGACTGCAAGGCCGTGTTGTTCATCAGCCCCGCGATCGCGAACGTCTGACCGTCATGCAGCTCCACTTCGGTGTCCGCGCGGCGCGACGACAGCGCGGGAACGCGGAAGCCTTCGACAACGACGCCGTTGCTGAAATCGAGCGAGCTGACTTCCGGCTTGAGCTTCAGGTTGATCAGGTCGCCACCCAGCACTGTCGGCGTGAAGTTCAGGCGGATCCCGAACTCCTTGAACATGATCGTGACCGCGTTGCCGCCAGCGGCGCCCTGAACGACGGGATACGGGAATTCGCCACCCGCGAGGAAGCTGGCTTCCTTTCCGTTCAGCGCGACCAGGTTCGGTTCAGCGAGGCTCTGGAAGACGCCCTTGGTTTGCAGCGCCTTCACGACCGCGCCAATCTGGTTCTTCGCGTCGAACAGGAACAGGTTCAAGTAATCGCTGAACACGAGCGACTGGCCGAGTATGGCCTTGTTCTTGTCGAAGAACGGCGCGGCGAACTGCTGGGTCGAGGTCCGACCGAAATAGTTGTTATTGCCGTCTGAGAAGAGCGAGACGCCAAGCTCCTGCAGCGCGTTGCGGCTGACTTCCGCGAACCGGACACGCAGCAGCACCTGGTTGGAGGCGACTCCCTCACGCTGCTTCAGGAGGTTGACGACATTCTCTTTCTTCTCGACGAATCCCAACGCGACATCCGCGGCCTTGTCGATCACGTATTGACCGGACACGACGCCAGAGAGCACCACGTCCTTCCCGCTGCCCGCGATGGTGATCGGCTCACCGGGGAAGAGCTGCTTCACCTGTTCCTTGAGCA
>JBKPTT010000140.1:0-21147 GCA_046735635.1 Acidobacteriota bacterium
ATCTCAATTCGATCGGGCACGCTGGAACGATATCCGCGAGCGTCTTGCCGACGTCGCGATCAGCACGATTGACGCGTTCTGCCTCTCGCTTTTGCGCGAGTTCCCACTCGAGGCCGATCTGGATCCCGGTTTCGAAATGGCCGACGAGACGGAAGTGCCGCGCCTCGTCGACGAATCGCTCGATCAATCGCTCCGTATCTTTGCTCGGCTTGCGAAAACGGACCCGGATGTCGCCCTGGTGCTCGCGCAGCTCGGCGTCGGGCGGACTCGCGAGGGCCTGGCGACGCTGCTCGATCGCCGGCTGGTTGCCTGGGATGCACTCGACCGGTTTCTCGCGCGGGGACCATCGCATCTCACGGCGGAAACAGTATGCGCACACGCGGTCGACGCCCTGCGAGACGTGCTCGCCACCGTGCCCGGCGGGCTTCCGCAATTCATCTCAGAAGGGCCGGTGAACCACCCGCGATATCAGCTTCTCGCGCGGGACCTGCTCCGCCTCGACGAACTGCACGGGGCCGACGACGCGTTGGTACGCGGCGTGCTGAATCGCGTGGAAGCGCACTTCATCACCGCAGACGGAAACGCTCGCAGGGCCGGCGGTATCCCGCCCTACAGAAGCGATCGGGATTACCCCTCCGAGGCGTCGTCGAAACGGCATCGCGCCGCCGTATACCAGATGGCGCCCGCCATTCAGCAGGTCATCGAGCGGTTCGCACGCGATCTCAATGTCGTGCTCGCACGCGGGGTGCGGCGGATGTTCGCAATCGCGCTGGAGCAGTACCGACGCGCGCTGGACGCCAGATCCCTTCTCGATTTTTCAGACGTCCTCCAGCACGCGATCGCGCTGCTTCGCCGGATGGACGAGTTTTCCCAGAGCCGCTTCCGGCTGGAATCGCGGTACCACCACGTCCTCGTCGACGAGTTCCAGGATACGTCACGCGCCCAGTGGGAGCTCGTGTCCCTGCTGATTCAGTCGTGGCGAGAAGGGCTCGGCCTCGCGGCCAACCCGTCGATATTCATCGTCGGCGACCGCAAGCAGTCGATTTACCGCTTTCGTGACGCGGAAGTCGCCGTGTTGAACGACGCGGCACGTTACATCGAAGCGCTGCGGCCGGCCGGGGAACCGCGCCGAACGATCACGCGCAGTTTCCGCGCTCGGCCGGAGTTGCTGGCGTTCGTGAACGAGGTGTTCTCCGAGATGTCGCAGGCGGGCCGCCGCCCGGACGAGTTCACCTACACCGAACGCGATCGATTTCCCCTCGACATTGCCGCCGAGACCGCACGAGGCCCCGTCCTTGGCGTCGCCGTCGGTGCCGATCCCGAGAGTACGGCCAACACCGTGGCGGCAGAGATTCAGCGCATCCTCGACGAGGAGACGGTCCGCGACCGGCAAACCGGCGTGCCGCGTCAGGCCAGACCTGGAGACATCGCGATTCTGTTCCGCTCGCGGGCGACCCACCGGGAGTTCGAACAGGCACTCGAGCATCGAGATATTCCGGCGTACGTGTACAAGGGGCTCGGCTTCTTCGACGCCGACGAGATCAAGGACGCATCCGCGCTGCTGCGCTACCTGGCGGATCCTGAGTCGAACCTGCGCGCGGCGGCATTGCTGCGCTCACGGTTCGTGCGGCTCTCCGACGCCGGGCTCTCCATCCTGGGATCGAACCTCGCCGCGGCGATTCTCGACCCGTCGCTGCCGCGCTCGTGGAGTGCCCTGGACGCTGCGGACCGGCGCGTTCTGGCACTGCTGCGCCGCCACGCACATGGCTGGATCGACCAGGTCGATCGGGTGCCCCCGGCCGATCTGATCGAGGAACTGCTGTCGGCGACGTCGTACGCGTTCGAGCTGCGGGGGGCTCGGCGCGAACAGGCGTGGGAGAACCTGAAGAAGATGCGCGCGCTCGTGCGGCGCATCCAGAACCGCGGGTACGCAACGCTCTCGCGCATCGCCGATCACATTGACTCGTTAACCGCCGGCGACGAGTGCAATGCCGTCATCGAAGCGCTCGACGCGGTCAATCTGATGACGGTGCATGCGTCCAAAGGCCTCGAATTCCCCATCGTGTTCGTCGTCAATGTCGCGAAGGGCGCGACCGCGCCGCCCCGGCCGGTCAGGATCGTCGTGGACGGCGACGCGGGCGAGCCTTCCGTTTCGATTGGACCGTTCGTATCAGATTCCGACGAGGCGGAACGCGAACGCGACAAACACGAGACGCGCCGCTTGCTATACGTTGCGCTGACCCGCGCCCGCGATCGGCTGTACCTGTCGTCGGTGTTGAAGGATGGCGCGTTGCAGCCTGGACGCGGAAGCCTGGCGGAAGTGCTTCCAGACTCGCTGAAAACGCTTTTTGCGCGAGCCGCAACCGCCTTTCCCGAGGTTGGCATGATCGGATGGGAATCGCGGTCCGGACGCGTATTCGACTGGCGCATCTGCCGCGGCGCTGCCGCTGACGCATCCCGAACAGCTGCGAACACGCACGGCGTCGTCGCGTCGCGACCGCTCGAACTCCTCAATCGTATCGAGCTCTCGAATGTGACGCGGCGCACGACCGTGACCGAGTGGCTTGAGGCGACCGCGAGCTTCGACCCACCAACCGCCGGAGACAGTCAGGATTCGCTGACGGGAATTCTCGTGCATCGTCTGATTCAGGCCGGGGCCACCTTGGAGGCGCTCGATGCGGCGGAGCTGGCAGCGCGCGCAAGCGCCCTCGTCAGTCCGGAAGAGCGGGCGCCGGTCCGCGATTTCGATCGCATCGTGGCAACGGCGGTTGCCTCCTGGAAAACGCTCCACGCGCGATCGGACGTGGCGGCACTCGTCTCAGGCGGGGAGTGTCTGCACGAAGTGCCGTTCTCGCTGCAGCGAATGTCCGGCGATACCTCAGTCATCGTGCGCGGGACGATCGACTGCCTCGTTCGCCGGGCGGACGGCTCGGTGGCGATCCTTGAATTCAAGACGGGGAAGCAGCGAGCGTGGCACCAGGAGCAACTGGCGTTGTACGTCGCGGCGGCGCGCACCCTGTTCCCCACCGCGCGCGTGGAAGGGCACGTAATTTACGTGGCGTCGTAAGGAATTTTCCGAGGTTCGCTTCCAGAATTGTAATTACTGTGCTCCGTTGTGGAGACGATACCCTTCGGAACGCGCCGAGCCTGCCTGCCGCTGGACGCCCTTCTAACTCCCTTGAGGTGAGCGAGTTCTGCGCGTGGTGCCGCGCGGAGTCATCCGTTGCGCACCGGTGTCGCCAGTGGGTAGCAAAGCGCGGGTCATCCGGACCCAACAGCCGACCTCTCGCAAGTCGCTGATATTCAGTATTTTCCCCTCACGTGGAACCAGAATGCGCGCCGTGCGGTCTAAGGAATTAGCTGGCGTCAAGATTGCATTCAAGGCTGGCGACGGGAGGTGCGGTATGTCGGTTCCTGCGGGTGCGCTGAACTACGTAAGACCCACGACAACCGTGTTCGAGCTCGAGGCGCTCGAGGGGCTGCCGTGCGGGTGCGTGGCGGCCGCCTATCGTGCGCGTCCGTGGGACGTCGCGGTGGTTTCGCTTGAAGCCAAGGGGCCGCACTGCATCCTGGCGGGCCACGCCAATGGCCAGATTCTGCGCCTGGGTGATCCCGAGGAATTTGACGACGAACAGGAGTCTGAGGAATAAAGGGGCAGCCGGCTACCCGGCTGCCTGCGACGCCGCCCACTCTTTCGCCCGCTGTTCCGCTTCCTCACGCGTCTTCCCAACAACCACGACAGACCCCGTTGGCTTCCCATTCGAATCGGGAACCCACGCGACCCAGTGAGGCCCACGGGCTTCGCTCCGGACGTCGCGAGAGGAGTTCGCTGCCGTCATGGGTGCATCGTACACCCGATTTTCCGTAAGATCTTGATTGCGTACCCGAAAGCCGTTCTCGTACAATTCGAAGGTTTGGCAACGGCCGCAGGGAACGGCCGGGAGGAGTTCAACGTAGATGGCCTTGACCTGTCCGAGCTGCGGGAACGATCAGAACTTTCTGGTCAAAACCCTGCAGATGCACATCGTCCAGCTGCGGGATTCGCGAGTGGAAGCGAACGAGGAAGGGCGCCCCGCGGTGATCGAGGTGCTGTGCGACGAGTGCGAGACTGCGCTCAACTTCGCCGATTTCGAGGAAGACGTTCGCAACGAGGTACTGCTGACGCTCGGCGCCCGCTAATCCCGCGCTACCCTTCCGACGATTCCGCCTCTTCGAAATAATCGCACTCGGGGCAGATCCACTCGCGGACCTGATGGCTGCGCCCTGTCGCATCCTGCACGTCACGGACGCTGAGCCGCATTCTCTCCCCGCATAGCGGACATTCGCGCATTGACGGATGGTAACCCGTTTCGTGGGGCGCACTTGGCCCCACTTTCGGGGACGCCAAAAAATCTTCTGTGGTCCCGCTGACTCCGTGTTTCAATTACTCGGTAACTCCGTAATCGCTGCTGACTCGGCATTCTTTCTGCAGGGTTTCGGCGGACAGTCGGCGGGGACGCAGGAGACCTCATCCAGGGTATGCGCGACTATTACGACGTTCTGGGCGTTTCGCCGAGGGCTGGTGCCGACGAGATCAAGCGGGCCTACCGCCAGCTTGCGCGGCGGTACCATCCGGACATTTCCGGCGACGATCGAGGCGCGGCCTTTCTCGAAGTGGCGCGCGCGTACGAGGTCCTGCGCGACCCGGACCGGCGGCGTTCATACGACGCGGGATTGATGTCGCGGACCCGTGCGGACTGGCTGACTGACGAAATTGCGATCGACTTCCCATCCGTGTCGAGCGTCCTGGATCGGATGCGCGACTCTTTCTTTGCCGGCGCTCGAGGCGCGAGCCTGTCGGCAGAACTTGTGCTGACGCCCCGCGAAGCCTTCTGGGGCACGCTCGTGCCGCTCGACGTGCCGCTGCGTCAGACCTGCCCGAGGTGCGGCGGTCGCGGCGAAGTCTGGGAGGAATGGTGCGCGGCATGCGGCGGAGTCGGTGACATGTCTGCGTTGCACGAAGTTCGGCTTCGCGTGCCCGCAGGCGTCCGCGAAGGGGCTCGTTTCCGCTTCAGCGTCGCGCCGTCCGGCGCGCCTCTGACCTCGGTCGAGGTCCGCATTACAATCAGATAGCGACGCGGCAGGATCCGCCGCTGATTAGGCATGCGGCCGCATCTCCATCTTCTTGTTCTCTTGCAGCTCGTGTGGGGCGGAATCGGCGTGCTGCTCGGCATTTCGACGCTGCTGCTGGCTGTGGGCGCGATTGCCATCGGCCTGAGTCCCGGCACCGATCGGATGGCAGCCGGCATCACCGGAGGCGGGTTCGTAGTCTTCGCGGCGGCACTGTTTGCCGGCGGCGGTGCAAACCTGTGGGCGGGCCGCGAGCTGCGCCGCGAACAGGCGCGGGGCCGAGTCGCGACGCTGTGGCTCGGCGTGCTGAACTTGTTCGTGCTGCCGTTCGGCACCGCGTTGGGCATCTACGCGTTCTGGGTCCTGATGCACAACGAAACAAGGACCGTGTTCAGCTCACGCTGAACACGCGAAATGCTGAATTACGATTGCTGAATGCTGACAATCGACCTTCGCTCAATAAATCAGCAATCAGCAATCAAAAATCAGCATTTCAGCGAAGCCTCATGAAGACTTCGAGCGGATTTGACGAGAACGTCGCGGCGGCACTGTCGTATCTGGTTGGCTGGGTGACGGGCGTGCTCTTCCTTGCCACCGAGCCGCAGAACAGCTTCGTGCGTTTTCACGCGATGCAGTCGATTGTCGTGTTTGGTGCGGCGTGCGTCGCGTTCGTGGTCTGCCTGTCGATTCCGTTCCTTGGCTGGGTGCTGTCGATTTTCGTGTTCTACGGCTCGGCGGCGCTCTGGCTCATCCTGATGTTCAAGGCGTACCAGGGAGAGCGCTTCAAGTTGCCGATTGCCGGAGAAATTGCCGAACGCCGGGTTGCGCACCGCTGATCCTGAAAAGACTGAACGATCATGAGCGACATCACAGAGGCCGCGGTGCTCGAGGCACTGCGCGCCGTCAAAGATCCCGATTTGAACCGCGACATCGTGTCGCTCAAATTCGTCAAGAACCTCCGAATCGACCGGGGACGCGTGGGCTTCACCATCGAGTTGACGACGCCCGCCTGCCCGGTGAAAGACCAGATGCGCGAGCGGGCGCGGCAGACCGTCGCCGCGCTGCCCGGCGTGACGGAGGTGGACATCGAGATGACCGCTCAGGTTCGCTCGACCGCGAACCTCGAGATGGGCAAGGCGCCGGTCGCCGGGGTGAAGAACATCATCGCGGTCGGCGCCGGCAAGGGCGGCGTCGGCAAGACGACCGTCGCCGTGAATCTCGCCGTCGCGCTCAGCCAGATGGGCACCCGTGTGGCGATTATCGACGGGGACGTCTACGGACCGAACGTACCGCTGATGCTCGGGATCAATACTCAGCTCACCGGCGACGAGCACGGCAAGATCATTCCCGCGCAACAGTACGGGATCCAGATCGTGTCGATGGCGTTCCTCACGAGCGACGACTCGCCAGTGATCTGGCGCGGGCCGATGCTGCACAGCGTCATCCAGCAATTCTTCCGGGAAGTGCGGTGGGACAACGTGGACTACCTGATCGTCGACATGCCGCCGGGCACCGGCGACGTCGCGCTGAGTCTGAGCCAGGCCGTCCCGGTCGCCGGGAGCGTCGTCGTCACGACGCCGCAGACGGTGTCGGTTGCGGATTCGAGGCGTGCGGTGCGGATGTATCAGAAACTCAACGTGCCGACCCTCGGCCTCATCGAGAACATGAGCCACTTCGTGTGTCCCGAGTGCCACCACGAGAGCGACATCTTCGGCAAAGGCGGCGGCGAGATGCTGGCGACGGAGGTGGGCGTGCCGTTTCTGGGACGGGTGCCAATCTACGAGCCGATTCGCGTGGGCGGCGATACGGGAGTGCCGATCACGATTGCCGAGAAGGAGTCGCCGGCAGCCGACGCGTTCCGCGCCGCCGCGCGTCAGCTCGCGGCGCAGCTGTCAATTGCAAGCTACAAGAAGGGCACTATCCCGCTGACGCCCATACGTCAATGATGAATGATGAATGATGAATGATGAAAAGGAGCGACGACTTCCTCATTGATCATTCATCATTCATCATTGACACGATCAGCATGAATATCCCCTGCACGCGACATACGCTGCCGAACGGGCTCGACGTGTTGATCCACGAGGATCACGGCTGCCCCATCGTCGCGGTGAACATCTGGTATCACGTCGGGTCGAAGAACGAGACGCCCGGGCGCACGGGGTTCGCGCATTTGTTCGAGCATCTGATGTTCGAAGGATCCGAGCACCACGATCGCGGCTACTTCCAGCCGCTGCAGGAAGCGGGTGCGCAGCTGAATGGATCCACGAACGCCGATCGCACCAATTACTGGGAAGTGGTGCCGCGCAATGCGCTGGAGCTTGCGTTGTGGATGGAATCGGACCGCATGGGATACCTGCTGCCCGCGCTCACACAGGCGAAGTTCGATAACCAGCGGGAGGTCGTGCTGAACGAGCGGCGGCAGAACTACGAGAATCGCCCATACGGGCTGGCCGGCATGGCTATGGCGGCCACTCTGTATGCACCCGACCATCCCTATCACTGGTTGACGATCGGCGCGGCTGAGGACATCCGCGCCGCGCGGCTTGACGACGTTCGGGCGTTCTTCAGCACGTACTATCGGCCGGGCAACGCGTCGCTCGCCCTCGCCGGCGACGTCGACACCGATCGGGCGCTCGCGCTTGCGACCGATTATTTCGGCGATCTCGATCCGGGCGACGAGCCGCCGCCAGTCCGACTGACTGCACCTGCTCCCATCGCCGCGGAACGCCGGATCGTCCTCGAGGATCGCGTGGAACTCCCGCGCCTGTACCTCGCGTGGCATTCGCCGGCCCTGTTCGGCGACGGCGATGCGGAGCTCGATCTGGTGGCCGAGGTGCTCGCCAGCGGCAAGACGTCGCGCTTGTACCGCGCCCTCGTGTTCGACCAGCGCATCGCAACCGAGGTGCCCGCGTCACAGAATTCACGCGAGGCGGGCGGCTACTTCCAGATCATCGCCACCGCCGCGCCGGGACGAACCCTTCAAGAGGTCGAACGGGCGATTGCGGGCGTGTTGGAGACGTTCGTGGCGGAAGGTCCCAGCGCGCCGGAGATGGAGCGCTGTCTCGCGCAGGCGGAAGCCAATTTCATCTACCGTCTGCAGACCGTCGGCGGGTTCGGCGGCAAGTCGGATCAGTTGAACGCCTACAACGTGTTTGTCGGCGATCCGGGATTCTTCGATCGCGACCTTGAACGCTATCGGCGCGTGACGCCGGAGGCCATGCAGAGCGCTGCGGCACGGCTGCTCGGTCCGCACGCGCGGATTGCGCTCAGCGTCGTGCCGAAGGGGCGTTCCGGGCTTGCCTTACCCGGTTCCGAGCCCGTGTCGGTGTCTTGATGACGGTAAATCGCGGCGAGCTGCCGCTTCTCGGACCCGATCCCCCGTTCAGCTTCCCGGACGTCCACCGATCCGCCCTGGCCAATGGCATGCGCGTGTGGACGATTGAGCACCACGCGGTGCCGCTCGTCAGCTTCCTTGCGCTCGTGCCGGTAGGCGCCGCGGCAGATCCGGTTGAGCGGCCCGGGCTTGCGGCGGTCACGAGCGACATGCTCGACGAAGGCTGCGGCGATCTCACCGCGCTCGAGCTCCACGACACGCTTGGACGGATCGGCGGACATCTGGACTCCGAGATCGGATCCGACGCAACGATCCTGACCCTCTCCTCGCTCGCGCGGTTCGCCGATCGCGGCGCCGTGCTGCTCGCCGACATGCTTCGTCGCCCGCGCCTCGAACGGAGCGACTTCGATCGCGTACGCGAGCTGCGGCTCAATCGCCTGGTGCAGATGCGGGACATGGCGCCCGCGCTTGCCGATCGGGCGTACACGCAGCTTTTGTACGGCAGTCACCCGTACGGCCACCTCTCGATAGGGACCGAGAGCTCTTTGCAGGGCATGAGCCTCGACGAAGTGAGCGCGTTCCACGCGTCGATGTTTCTGCCGGCGCGCCTCACGGTCATCGCGTCAGGCGACGCCTCACACGAAGAGCTCGCCGGGTTGGTCGAGCGAGCGTTCGCCGGTTGGAGCGCGCCCGCGACGAGTGTCGATCGATTCGTGGATCCCGTGGCGCTCCCTGCACCGCGCCCCCTTGAAGGACGCATTGCGCTCGTTCACCGTCCGGATGCGGCGCAATCGGAGCTGCGCATCGGCCACGTGGCGGTGTCACGCAGCACACCGGATTATCACGCGCTGCTCGTGCTGAACATGATCCTCGGCGGCCAGTTCGTCAGCCGAATCAACATGAACCTGCGCGAAGACAAGGGGTACACCTACGGAGCGCGCACGCTGTTCGAGTTTCGGCGCGGTGCCGGGCCGTTCACGCTTCACGCCAGCGTGCAGACGGAAGCGACGGTCGACGCGATTCATGAGGCAATTGGAGAAATCGAGGCGATTCGCGGCGACCGCCCGCCGAGTGCCGAGGAGCTCGACCTCGGTCGTGCCGCGCTTACGCGCGGGTACCCTCGAAATTTCGAAACCGCCGAACAGATCAGCCGCGCCGCGGCCCAGCTTGCGCTGTATGACCTGCCCGATGATTATTTCTCGACGTTCGTCCCGAAAGTGCTCGCCGTCGGCGCCGACGACGTGACGCGGGTTGCAACGGCGCACATCCACCCGGAGCGGCTGCTGACCGTCATCGTGGGGGATCGCGCGAAGGTGGCGGAGTCGCTTCCCCGGCTGAACCTCGGGGGCGTGACCGAGTTTACCGGCGCGTAACACGCCCCTGCTGAACCCTTCAGCCGGTGGCTCCGTCCAACTGACAGTTATGCGGTGTCGTTGTACACTGGTGCGACCGCTATGAGCTTGGCCCAGCGTACTCTTGGCGTAGCGGGCGTCATCGGGATATTGACGGCGGCCTTCGCTGCCGGGCTGATTTATCTCCTCGTCACGCAGCCGGTCAGCACCGCCGAAAACATCGCGAACGGCGAAGTCTCGCCGCTCGTGCGCGCCGTCGCCGGCGTGCTCTTCGATGCACTGCGCGGCATCCTCAAGTTCCTGTAATAGCGGCCGTTACTCCGCTCCTCCGTGACTCGCGCTGGCCGCCTGCGCGGCCGTTGCCTCGACAACGACGTCAAAGGTTACGCGTCAGGAAGCGGCAGAGGATCAGCCCATCCATCCACTTGAACGGCGAGACGCCCGTGCTGTAGTGGCCGCACGGCAGCACGGCGACTTCGGGGTTCACTCCTTGCCTCCTGAATTCGGTCACCAGCATTTTCGACAGCGTAAGCGGAAACGTCAGATCGTATCGGGCGTAGATGAGGAGCACCTTGCGGCCGCGTACGCGGTCAATGTAGGGAAACGGGGAGATCGGCATCCAGATCCGCCGCAGCGCCTCGAGCTCGATTCGACCATTCAGGCCCTCGCGCACGTGCTCGGTTGACAGTCCTTCCCAGACGACGTCGGCGAAGTACGGCGAGACATGGTTCAACGCGGCCGCCCGCACGCGCGGTTCGTGCGCCGCGGTCAGCATCGCGAGGCACGATCCGAGGCTCGTGCCGAGAATTCCGATTGACTCGTAACCGCGTGACGCAAGCCACGCAATCGCGCGGCGTGCGTCGAGCACCGCCTGCCGGCAGACCTGCACCGTCCGCCCGACATTCGAGCTCACGATGTAATCGGCGCGCTCGAGCTCCGGAGGCATGCGCGCGTCGTGATACGGGAGGCTGAGGCGCAGCGCGCTGACGTGAAATCGGTTCAGGAGCCGGCACAGTCCGACATGCCCTTCTCTGTCGGCGTTCCACTGCGGCAGCACCACCACGGCGCGCCGCCGTCCGCGCTCGGACGGCGCCGGGAAGTACCGGCCGTGCACCGTGTTGTTTTCCTGATGCGGAGTGGTCACGGCGCTTGGAAACGTGAGGTGATCACCTTCCAGGGTGTACTCGTCGCACGGTTCCAGCGAGAAAAACGCATCGCTGTTCCGAACGCGATGCGATGACCACTCGAGCAGCCGTTCGGCCGGATCGCCTTCGGCCTGTTCAACGGCATCGAGCCATTCGAGTCCCCATTCGAAGGGTCGCACGACGCGATTCTCGGCCGCAGCGGCGAGGCGGCGTTCCCAGTTGTGAAAGACGCGGGAAATCAATGCTCGACCGCGGCGGCGATCCCAAGGAGCCGCGCGCTGTGTCCGTGACGGCCGACGAGCTGCACGCTGACCGGCCACCCGTCAGCAGTCGTTCCCGCGGGCACTGCGACCGCCGGATGCCCGCTCACGTTGAACAGCTGCGTGAGGCGAAGCATGACCGCTCGCACGGGTTCCTTCGTACCGTCCACGTCCACCGAGTCTTCGCCGAGCACCGGCGCAGGAATCGGCAGGGTGGGAAGCAGCAGCGCGTCGCAGCCGTCGAGTGCGGCATCGACTGCACGCCGCAGCACGCTGGCGAGGTGCATCGCACGCAGGTAGTCCTCGGCGAGAATGTAGCGTCCCATCTCGAGGCGCAGCCGGACGCCGGGCGAATAGCGGCTGGGCTCCCTGTCGAGCGTCGGCGCGTGATACCAGGAGGCTTCGGGAAGCACGACGTGCAGATACACGTCGGGTGTGAGTGCCGCGTGATCGATGCTGACAGCTCGCACCGAATGTCCCGTAGCCGCCAGGCGTTCTCGTGTGCGCGTGAGGGCGCCGCGAACGTCGGGATGGAGACGATCGAGAAAATACGGCTCCGGCACGCCGAACACGTAACGATTCCGCGAGTCCGTTTCCACCGCTGATCCCGTGAGGACGGCGAACATCACCGCCACGTCGGTGACGCTGCGTGCCATGGGTCCGATGTGATCGAGTGTGGGACTCAGCGGTACTACGCCTTCGCACGGCAGCTCGCCAAACCCAGGCTTCAGTCCCACCGTGCCGCATACCGCCGAAGGGATGCGAATGGATCCGCCAGTGTCAGTGCCGATGGACCCGAAACACATGCCCTCGACCAGAGCAACGGCCGCGCCGCCGCTGGAGCCTCCTGCCGATCGTGTGACGTCGCGCGGATGTCGGACCGACCCGAATGCCGATTCTTCGCTCGTCGTGCCGAAGGCGAACTCGTGCAGGTTCGTTTTTCCGATGATCACCGCGCCAGCCTGGCGAAGGCGCGTAACGATAGGAGCATCGGTCTCGGGCAGCCTGGGAGTGACCGCGGAACCTGAGGTTGTTGGCGTGCCTGCGATGTCGACGAGGTCCTTCACCGACACGGGAATGCCGTGCAGCGGTCCACGGTAGCGTCCGCCGGCGATCTCCTGTTCCGCCGCGCGAGCGTCCGCGAGCGCGCGCTCGCGCAGTACGGTGATGAACGCGTTCAGCTCCGTTCGCGCGGCGATGCGCTCGAGGCATGCTTCGGTGAGCTCCACGGGCGACACGGCTCCAGAGTGCACAAGGGGAGAGAGCTCGACGATCGCGCGAAGATCCGCTGTCATTTCTCCAGCAGGCGCCAGCGCTCGATCAGGCGATCAGCGTCCCGGAGCGCGGAGGTGGCCCGTGCCAGCGTTTCGAGCAGCGGCTGGAGCTCCTGCAGCCCCCGCCGCTCGGCGTCTTCAATCGCAGCCTTCAGCCAGGCATCGACCGTCATCGTTAGAAGGTGAGCGTGCCGCGAAGGGTGATCGGCACGGTCAGGAAATGATGTTCCACCGGCGTCGTGAGCCGGTTCCATCCGAACTTGATCGCGAGGTCAACCCCGAAAGGCCCAGCCGCCAGCCCGCCGCCGCCTTCGGCGAATGTCCGGTTGCCGTCGCCGAGTTCGCTGCGAATGCGGCCGAGACCGCCGCCGACAAACGCGTGGCTGCCGAGCCCCCAGCCCGGCGCGTGATCGGCGACATACAGGTAGCCGCCGAAATCATAGGCGCGACCGTCGGTCAACGAGTACGGCGGCGGAGCGCCGGAGCCAGCGAAAGCGACACGAATGACCGGCAACTCTTCGACGCTGGCGCGCACCCCTAATGTCGGCCCGGTGCGCAGGCCGAGTGGATAGACGGTCACGCTCGCACCGCGGCCCTGGCGGCTGAACTCGAGCACGTCGATCTGAATCTGCTCGTCTCGCGTGTGATACTCGTACCCCTGAAATTGCGCGGTCGCCACCTCGCGTCCCACGAGGTCCTGCAGCGGATGCTCGAGAAAGTGCAGCGGCTGGGTGTTGAGCCACTCTGTTGCTACTGTGACGAACTGCCGACGCGGTTTCCGGGGTTCGTACACCTGCGCGGACGCAGAGCTTGCGCACACGGTGAACACAAGGAAAAGAAAGAGAACCGCGGACCGGAATGTCATGTATGTAAAACGCGAGCGTTTGGGTCGGCTGCCTGCTGATGTGGCGCGCTGCCGCCAATCGCTACAATAGCGTACCGACGTGACTACGCGCATCCTCGCGGCCGTCATGCCTGCGCCGCGGCAGCCGATTGATATTCGCGAGTTCGATCGCCCCGACCTGCCGCAGGGGGCCGCTCTCCTCCGCACGTCGCGATCGGAAGTCTGCGGCACGGACGTGCACCTCTGGCACGGGCGATTGTCTGGCGTGCCCTACCCAATTATTCCGGGCCACGTATCCGCGGGAACGCTGGAAGCGGTCAGGGGACACCTGGTCGGACTCGACGGCTCCGAGCTTCGTGAGGGTGATCGCGTCGTGTTCTTCGACGTGCATCGAACCTGCGGCCGCTGCCGCGCCTGCATCGTCCACCGCACGCCGACGCGTTGCATTTCGCGGCGCGTCTACGGCATCACGGATCCGGCCTCCGAGGGGCTGTTCGGCGGCTGGGCGCAGTTCATTTATCTCGAGCCGGGTGTCGGGATCGCGCGTCTCCCCGAATCGGTCGGCGTCGAGGATTACATCGGCGGCGGCTGCGGCTTGTTGACAGCTGTCCACATCATCGAACGGGCCAGCGTAGAGCTCGGAGACGCCGTCGTCGTTCAGGGGACCGGCGCCGTCGGTCTGAGCGCGATCGCCGTTGCGCGCCTGGCGGGCGCCTCGACGATTGTCGCGATAGGGGCGCCGGCGGCGCGGCTCGCGCACGCGCGCGCGATGGGCGCTGATCACGTTCTCGATGTGGAGGCGTCAACCGCGGAAGCGCGGAATCAAATCGTGCGTTCCTTGACCCACGGCGAAGGAGCCGATGTGGTCATCGAAGCGGCGGGATCGGCGCGGGCGATCGAGGAAGGCCTGTCGCTCGCGCGCGACGGCGGCCGCTATGTCGTGGCCGGGCATTACACCGACGCGGGACCCAGCGGGATCAACGTGCATCATCAGATCAATCGGAAGCATTTGGACGTCCGCGGCTGCTGGGGCAGTGAGCCGCGGCATTTGCTGCGCTCGCTGACCTTGCTGGAACGGCATGCGTCGCGTGTACCCTGGCGCTGTATTGGTGAGCGCACGTACCCGCTGACGCGCATCAATGAGGCACTGCAGGATGCCGAGGCGATGCGCGTGACCAAAGCGCTTGTGGATCCCTGGGCCGAGGCATGACAGTCGCCAGCACCCGTCACACCAAGATCGTTGCGACGGTGGGACCGTCCTGTGACGGGCCGGAGACACTCGCCGACCTCGTTCGCGCCGGCGTCGACGTGTTTCGACTCAACTTTTCGCACGGCAATCACGCTTCGCACACCGCGGCGTTTCGTGCGATCCGCGACGCCTCTCGATCGCAGAACCGGCCGATCGCCATCATGCAGGATTTGAGCGGACCGAAGATTCGAACGGGCCCGCTCGTCGCCGCGACGCCGATTCCGCTCGAGGCCGGGGACCGTTTCGCGATTGCCGCCGGCGACAGACCCGGAACGCGCGACCGCATTTTCACTGCTTTCGCCCAGCTGATTCGCAGCGCCAAGCCAGGCAATCGATTGCTCCTCGACGATGGACGAATCGAGTTGCGCGTGATCGCGGCGTCGGGCGACGAGCTGACGGTGGAAGTCATCAACGGCGGCTCCCTTGGAGAACACAAGGGTATCAATGCGCCCGGTGTCACGTTCCCCGCGTCCGCCATCACCGAAAAGGATGCTGCGGATCTGCGCGTCGGCCTGGAACTGGGCGTCGACTTCGTCGCGCTGAGCTTCGTTCAGACCGCCGAGGACATTTTGCGCGCGCGCGCGTTGATGGAGGGCGCGGCCAGTCGCCCCCAACTCATCGCGAAGATCGAACGGCCGGCTGCCGTCGAGAACCTGGATGCGATTCTTGCCGCCGCCGATGGAGTGATGGTTGCCCGCGGCGATCTTGGCCTGGAGATGCCGCTCGAGCGGGTACCTCGCGTGCAGAAGCGGATCATCCGAGCGGCACGAGCCGTGGGACGGCCGTCGATCGTTGCGACGCAGGTCCTGGAGTCGATGCGAAACGACCCGCGTCCCACGCGCGCGGAGGTCAGCGATGCCGCGAATGCGGTCGACGAGGGAACCGACGCAATCATGCTCGCGGGAGAGACGGCGGCCGGCGCGCACCCGGTTGAAGCGGTCGAGACGCTGGCGGCCATCATTGCCGACGCGGAGTTGATGCCGGCCACAGAGTCAGTGTCACTCGCCGATGATTCAGTCGTCAGCCGTCACGGCCGGGCGCTCGGCGAAGCCGCGATTACGCTCGCACGCACGTCGCACGCCGCGGCGATTATCGCCGTCACGCGAGAAGGAAAGACGGCCCGTCTGCTTTCAGCGCTGCGTCCGACGGCCACGATTTACGCCGCGACGCCCGGCGATCGCGTCGCCGCGCAGCTCTCGCTGCTGCGAGGCGTCGTCCCCATCGTCACGAGCGAGCGTGATCCCGAACGCCTCGAGCGGGTCCTGCTTGACCGTGCCATCCTCGAGGCCGGTACCGTAGCCGTTTTCATCAACGTCAGCCGTGAGTTGGATCGCATCGATGCCAATTTTCTCAACGTTCAACGGCTTGGTTGACGCACATGCGTCCCCGCGATGATGGAGCGCGTCCGCTCTCTGTGGTCGCTCATCCTGCAGAATTCGCTGCTGCTCGCGATCGGCACGGTCGCAGGTCTGGTCTGGGCCAATGTCGCGCATCCGAGTTACCAGCGCCTCGCGGACTCGTTGCATTTCGCCGTCAACGATGTGGGGATGGTCTTCTTCTTTGCGCTCGCGGTGAAGGAGATCATCGAAGCCACGTTACCAGGCGGCGCACTCGCGTCGCGGCGCGAGGCGGCAGTGCCGGTCATCGCGGCGGCCGGCGGGATGATAGGTCCGGCCGCGCTGTATGCGCTTCAGGCGCACGCCATGGGACGGCCGCAGCTGATGCCCGGATGGGCCATCCCGTGCGCAACCGATATCGCGTTCTCTTACCTCGCCGCGCGCTTCATCTTTCCGAAGAATCACCCGGCAGTTCCGTTTCTGCTCCTCCTGGCCATCGCCGACGACGCGCTGGGGTTGATTCTGCTCGCGCTCTTCTATCCGGTCGGAACGGTATCGCTTACCAGCTTCGCCGTGCTGATGCTGCCCGCGATCGCGATGACCTACCTCATCCGCCAGCGGCGTATCACGAACTTCTGGCCGTATCTGCTCGTCGGCGGCGGCCTGTCGTGGATGGCGCTCTTCTTCGGTGGAGTGCACCCGGCGCTCGCGATGGTGCCGATCCTTCCGTTCATGCCGCATGAGAAGCGCGATCTCGGACTGTTCGACCCGCGCGAACACGAGCTGCCGGACACGATGAATCGGTTCGAGCAGGCCTGGCGCCTTCCCGTACAGTTCATCCTGTTCTTCTTCGGGCTCGTGAACGCCGGCGTGACGTTTTCGAGCATCGGCGTGGGGTCTGTGATCGTCTTCTCGTCGCTGCTGTTCGGAAAGCCCATCGGGATTGTGGGAACGACGTTTGTCGCCGTCCAGCTCGGCTTGCGTGCGCCTGGCGGTCTGAGCTACCGGCATGCGACGGTCATGGGTGTCGCAGCCGGGATCGGGTTCACGGTGGCGCTGTTCTTCGCAACGTCCGCGTTTCCGCCGGGCCCGACCCTCGACCAGGCCAAGATGGGAGCGCTGCTCAGCTTCTTCGCGGCGCCAATTGCGATCGTCTTCGGAAGAATGATTGGGTTACGGCCAGGGAAGTAAACAGACGGGTCACGCCCGTTCCACGTAGTTCTTCAGCTTTTCCATCGACAACTTCCACCCCCGCTCGATGACCGTGTAGTAGCGCCGCCACCGCGCCGATTCCTCGAAGCCGCTCTGTTTGACCGTGAGGCGGCAGGCAGGGCCTTCGAGCGCACAGGTCACCTGCAGAGACATGGGACCGACAGGGTCCGTATCAGGCGGCAGCCAGTAGGCGTCGCCGACGAGCAGCTCGCGCCCGGATTGATATTCGACAACGATGCCGTAGAAGACGCCGCCGAAGCGGCCGAGGAGCTCGTCGGCGCCCGACGTCGCGTCCCACTCGACGGCGTACACGCCGAGCGGCCGTGGGGTCGTCACCGATCGTGTCGCCTGCCACCATGCCCGAAGCGCGGCCGGGTTGAAGAACGCATCGAGCACCCGTGTAGGTGCCGCCGTGATCAGGATCGAAGCCTCGAACACCATTCGGGGTGAGAGTATGCTGGTTGGATGGATCGGCCGCAAGCGGATGAGTCTTGGGACGAGCACAATCGCGATGAGTGCGATGCCGCGTATCTCTACCGGGCGCTCGCGGCGGTTGAACGGGACGCCGAACGTAAACAGCTGTTCGAGAAGCTCGCGCTCGTCGAGGATCGGCACGTCGCCCGATGGAAAGAGCTGTTCGTGGAAGCCGGACGTCCGCTTCCTCACTACACCACCGCCCGACGCACGAAGCTCCTGGCGTGGACGGCGAGGCAATTCGGTACCGGCCTCGTGCTTCCCTTGATGCTCGCGGAAGAGGGGCGGGAGGTTCAGGCGTATCTCGGGATGGCGCGGCACTCGACGCATCGGCAGACCCACCGGGCGGCCGTCGAGATCGCGTCTGATTCCGCCGTGCACGCGCGCGAACTCGCCGAGGTCATGGGACGCGAGGGGGAACCATGGCACGTCGGTGGTTCCGGCGGCTATCTCCGCAGTGTTGTCTACGGATTCAACGACGGTCTGACCGCGAACTTCGGTCTCGTCGCCGGCGTGATCGGCGCCGACGTTGCGCCGCACATCGTGATCATCAGCGGCGTGGCGGGGGCCATTGCCGACGCGCTCTCGATGGGATCGAGCGGCTATCTTGCCGCCAAGAGCGAAGCCGAGATGCAGGCGCACCAGATCGACATGGAGCGCCACGAGATGCGGCTGATGCCGGATCTCGAGGAGGAGGAGCTCGCGGTCATCTACGAGGCCAAGGGACTGCCACCGGACCGGGCGCGGGAAACTGCGCGCGCCATGATGAAGGATCCTTCGCAGGCGCTCGACGCCATGGTGCGGGAAGAGCTGAACATCCATCCCGCCGACCTCGCGCCGCTGAAGGACGGCGTCGTGACCGGCACGGCGACGGCCGTGGGCGCATTCATTCCCATTGTGCCGTTCTTCCTCCTCGATCACGCCGCCGCCGTCTGGACGTCGCTCGCGGTCAGCATGCTGGCGCATTTCGCGATTGGCGCCGCGCGAAGCCTGTTCACGGGCCGCGGCATCTGGGCCAGCGGCCGCGACATGTTCGTCGTCGGATTCGGTGTCGCGGCCGTTGGCTACGTGATAGGGGAGTTGATTACGAAGATTCTGTAGCGCCCTACGAAGGCTTTCTCAACGTCTGCACGTAGGCGACGACGGACCAGATCTGCTCCTTGGTGAGCTCGTCCTTGAACGCGGGCATCTTCGGCTTGCGACGTCCGTTCCACGCCTTGAAGAACACGACGCCGTCGGGATTCTTTGCCGCGCGATCCGCACGGGTCAAATCCATATCCTCTTGTGCGTCCGGATCGGCATCGGGTCCGTCCCCCTTGCCGCTTGCTCCATGGCACTTCTGACACTTGTCCTTGAAGATGGCTTTACCGGTCGCGAGCAGCTTTGCATCGACCGTGAGCGGATTCTTCGTGCTGTCGGCCTCCGGCGGCAATGTCCATCCGCCTTTGGCAGGCGCGGCGGCCTGCTTATCCTGCGCCGGTTGCTTCGCGGCAATCGCCGCCGCTGCGACGGCAATCCACAGAACCGTGACGATCGCGATCAATCGCCGTGTCATCGAACCCTGTCTCCTGTCCACCCCAAGTTGTGTTTGATCGGATCCCGCATCCCGGATCCCGCGTCCCGCCGGCCGCGCGAACCGACAAGGCCGGCCAACCGATGATACAGTTTTTTAGTGAACAACGACCATCCGCTCGCCTACCTGGACCAGGAGTTTCTCGATAGTACCGACGCGCGTCCGCTCCGGATTCTCGCCGAGTATCTCGATCCCCTGCGCCGCTTCAAGCACCACAACATCCAGGACACCGTCGTGTTCTTCGGATCGGCCCGGGTGGTGAGCCGGACGATCGCGCAACGCAATCTGAGCCGCATCCAGAAGACGAACGGGCGGGGCAGGGAAGACTACAAAGCCGCGCTGAAACGCAGCCGAAAGGCCCTCGAGTGGTCGCGCTACTACGAGGATGCGCGCCGGCTCGCGAAGCGGCTGACGGCGTGGAGCCTGTCCCTCGAAGCCGAGCGGCATCGTTTCGTGGTCTGTTCGGGCGGGGGCCCCGGAATCATGGAAGCGGCCAATCGCGGCGCGAAAGAGGCCGGAGGCAAATCAGTCGGCCTGAACATCGCGCTTCCGTTCGAGCAGGCGCCAAACCGGTACATCACGAAGGATCTCGTCTTCAACTTCCACTACTTCTTCATGCGGAAGTTCTGGTTCGCGTATCTCGCGAAGGCGCTCGTCATCTTTCCGGGCGGATTCGGGACGATCGACGAGATGTTCGAGATACTGACGCTGGCCCAGACGCGCAAGCTCTCGAAGAAGCTCCTCGTCATCCTCTACGGTACCGATTACTGGGACGAGGTGTTTCACCTCGAGCCGCTCGCCGAGTGGGGAGCGATCAATGAAGATGATCTCAACCTGCTGTGCCGGGTTGACAACGTGGAGGAGGCCTTCGAGGAGCTTCGCGCCTTTCTGACGAAGCATCACATGGTGCCGCAGACCAGGCAGGAGACCAAGGCGCCGGGGATCGCGAAAACGCGCGGATAAGGAGGAGACGTGGACGCGGAGGAACGCAAGACGCTCGTGGAGCAGTACCGGCGAGGGTACGAGGCAGTCGCGGAAGCGCTGCTCAAGATCACACCGGAGGAGCTCGACACCCGGCCGGCGCCGAACAAGTGGTCGGTCCGCGAGATCGTTCATCACCTGGCCGACAGCGAGATGATCGCGGCCGCGCGGCTGCGGTTTCTGCTCGGTCAAGACCGTCCGACCATCCAGGGCTACGACCAGGACGAATTCGCTCGGCGCCTGTACTACGACCGCAAGCACGAGGTTTCACTCGAGCTATTCCGGATCGTGCGCGAATCGACCTCCGAGATTCTGGACCGTCTCACGCCCGTGGAATGGATCCGGGAAGGTACCCACACCGAAGCGGGGCCTTACAGCGTGGACGGCTGGCTGCAGACCTACTCGGCGCATGCTCACAAGCATGCGACGCAGATCCGTGCAGCGCGAGGCGCGGCGAGGAAGTAGTTACCGATACAGAAGGTACTTCTCGCGGGTGCGCCGGAACGCTTCCTCGTCGCGTTTCCAGCCCGCGACAAGAGCCTCGGCGTCCGTGGCGCCATCGAACGCGGTGCGCAGCTGGTCCGATCCGTAGAGGATATCGATCGGCTGCTTCTCGTGTTCGTACTCGTACGGCGGCTCGCGCCACGCGAAACGCGCCGGCTCCTGCCGTCTGAACTCCGCAATGAGCTCGACAGCCGTTCGAACAGGACGGAAGCTCCGCCTGTCGAGCACGTGGATCTGACATCCGCCGCAGGTCTGTTTCGCATGCTTCTGGAACGTCGGCTCGAAGTACGCCGGCCGGAAGTGCGCACCCGGCAGTCCCCGAGCATTCATGGCGTCCGCGAGACGTTCTCCTTCGATCCAGGGAGCGCCGATCAGCTCGAAGGGCCGCGTCGTGCCCCGGCCCTCCGACAACTTCGTTCCCTCGAACAGCACAGCGCCCGGGTACACGATGACGCTGTCGAGCGTTGGCAGATTGGGTGAGGGCAGGATCCAGGGG
>JBKPTT010000141.1:0-7833 GCA_046735635.1 Acidobacteriota bacterium
AATCCACTCTTCGTCGCAAGCCGTTTGTTCGCCCGAACGCGAGCCCCGACGATGTTCCGGTGGAGCATCAAATGAAGCCACACGCGATTTTGGTCGTGACGTCCCTGCTCTCTATTCTGTTGCTGACGCTTCACGTGACCGACGATATCGTCCGTGGGATATCGAAAGCCGAACCGTCGAACATCGCGCTGGTCGTCCTCGCGGTCTTCCTGTACGGCACGCTCGTGCTCGACGAACGGCGATCGGGGCACATCATCATGTTGCTCATCGGGCTATTCGCGGCAGGCATGCCCGTCATCCACATGAGGGGGGCACATTACGGAGACATCGCGAGGTCCGCGGGCGGCTTTTTCTTCGTCTGGACACTCTGGGCGCTCGGCGGACTCGGCGGAGTCACCGTCATCCTCTCGGCGCGCGGACTGTGGCACCTGCGATCGCCTACTCGTCTGTGACCTTTGTCATCACTCATACCGAAGTGGGTGAGGTTGAGGAACGGACCGAGATACGCGCCGGTTCCGCGAAGTTCGTACGCGCAGACGTACCCATTCTGATTCTCGTTTTCAGCCACCGCCGCCCGTCGCCGCACGAAACGGCTCGCGAGGAATCCGCGTCGGATGTGCTCTATTGAACAGACACCAGAGGCGCTGTCTGTCATCATCCCCTGCTCAGAGTCCGGGTGCGGCGAAGCCTGCGCGCCCTCGGCAGCCTAACACCGCGTCCTCACCAGAAAGCAGACGATGAAAACTATTAGAACAGTCCTGTTGATCGGCGTACTCAGTGCATTGGGCACCCTGCCCGTCATCGGACAAGTCCACAAGTTCTTCAATCCGGGAACCGTCTGGACCGTCACGATGATCAAGATGGCGCCCGGCATGGACCAGAGCTACATGCAGTATCTGGGTGGTCAGTTCAAAAAGGCGGAGGACGCGCAGATCAAGGCGGGATTCGAGAAGTCCTACAAGATTCTTCGAACCATGGACGACGGTGGCGCGTGGAACCTGCTGATCCTGCGGGAATACACCAGCCTCGCGAGCCTCGAAACCAACGAAGAGAAGTCCGATGCGCTCTCGCAGCAGACCAACGGCGACGACCAGGCACAGATGCAGGGCTATCAGGATCGCAGCAAATATCGCGAGGTCGTCGGCACCAAGTACGCGCGCGAACTGATTTTGAAGTAGACCGGCCCGATCTGGCCGCCGCGGCGGATGTCGGGCGACGACCGGGCCGCATGACGGCGGCAAGACGTTCCTTGATCCGAAGGGAGAACGAGATGGCCTATGGCATCGTGCATTTCTTTGCCGGTGGTACAAAGGAGCAGTACGACGCGTCACTCGCGGCGGTGCATCCCAGCGGAGCCGGGCTGCCGAAAGGCCAAACCTTCCACGCGGCTGGCCCGTCGGCTGGTGGATGGACGGTGATGGTGGTTCACGACTCGAAGGAGAGTTGGGAGAGGTTCCGCGACGACATCCTGATGCCGAAACTCCAACAAGGCGTGAAGGGGGGCTTCACCACACGCCCGGAGGAGAAGGCGTTCGAGATTTACAGCCTCCGCCCGTAAGCATGCAGTTGAGGGCGCCGCGCCGAGGTAACGACCGGCGCCTACTCTTCCTGTACCCGCGGGTTCCTCATCCGGACATCCTCACCGTGCTTGATGCGGACGGTTGGAGGGACGGATCGGTGATACGCCCTTCGGAGCTTCTGATACCATTCCGGTGATTCGGAGTGTGTGGAGGACGCCATGCCGCATTTCACTCGACGTGAATTCCTGAAAACCGGACTCGCCGCTGGGACACTTGCCGTATCCGGGAGGCCTTCCCTCACCGCGAGGTCCGCGAGCGCGACCGACATGGTCACGCTGGGCCGATCCGGAGTAAAAGTCACCCGGCTTGCGTTCGGCACAGGCACGTTCAGCGGACGGGTACAGCGCGATCTCGGGCAAGAGGGTTTCACGCGGCTGGTGCGTCACGCCTACGATCGCGGCGTCCGCTTCTTCGAGACATCCGAGTCGTATGGCGAGATGCACAAGATGCTGGGCGTCGCCTTGAAAGGCATTCCGCGTGACAGCTACCAGCTCATGTCGAAGGTGACGACCCGCGACGGCGTGGACCCGCAGCAGAAGGTCGACGAGCTCCGGCGGCTCGCAAACACCGAATACTTCGACATCATGCTGCTTCATTGGCAACACACGGCGACCTGGCCGGCCGACACGGCGCGTTGGCAGGACGCGATCCTCGAGGTGCAGTCACGGAAGGTCGTGCTCAGCCACGGAGCGTCGGTTCATGGCCTGCCCGCGTTACGCCGCGTCCCCGGCAACCGCTGGCTCGACGTCGCGATGATTCGCATGAACCACACAGGCAAGAGCATGGACGCGGAGGACTACAACACGCAGGGGCCGGGCAACGTCCCGGAAGTCGTGACCCACGTCAAAGAGGTCCGCGAGCAAGGCCTCGGCGTCATTTCCATGAAGCTCGCGGGCGAAGGAACGTTCGATCGCGAGGACCGTCGGCACGCCATGAGATTCGCGTTTCGGAACGCGGGCGTCGACTGCGTCACCGTGGGCTACAAGAGCCCTGCCGAAATCGACGAAGCGATCGAGAACCTGAATCTCGCTCTCGCCTCGTGACGCGTCCAAGGCCTGATCGGAACGATGTCACGTGACAACGCGGCCCTGCGAGAGCCGGATCCAGTAACTTTGCATTGCAAAGAATTCTGTGATTGAATCGGCGTGATGTTCAACGGTATCTGGCGTGATCTGGTATACGCGGGCCGATCGTTGGCGAAGGCTCGAACGTTCACCTTGGTGTGCGTGGTGTCGCTGGGAATCGGCATGGTCCCGGTCATCGCCGTTCCGTACGTCTCACGAATCACGAGGACGCCTCCTCCAGGCGTCAAGACCGAAGGTCTGGTCGAAGTGGACACGGCCCCGCGCGGCTCGCGCGGCGCGACCGACGCGTGGTCCTATCCCGACTTCGCGGACCTGCGCGCCGCCGATACGGGGATGAGCCTCGCCGGGTGGACCGGCGCACCGAGCAAAGTCACGATTCAGACTCCAGCCGGCGTCGAGACAAAGTCCGTGGCGACCCTGTTTGTCTCCGCGAACTACTTCCGGACGGTCGGCGTGACGCTTGCGCGTGGACCGGGATTCGATGAAGCGATGGATGACCCCTCCAGGGTCGAACCGGTCGTCGTGCTCGGCTACACCTTCTGGCAGAACCAGCTCGCCTCCGATCCGGAGATCATTGGCAAAACGGTGATGCTGGATGGCACGCCTCACGTGGTAGTCGGAGTTGCGCCGGAGCAGTTCGACGGCCACCTTTTTCTTCATTTCAAGGAACTCTTCGTCCCGCTCGAACGGCATCCGCTCCTCCGTGACAGAAATACCGCGGCCACGGTTCGTTCCGACCGCAGCCACGAATGGATATTCATCTGTGGCCGCCTGGCACCCGGCGTCGGCATCCCTCAGGCGAGCGCGGCAGTTTCTGCCGTCACATCGCGGTTGGCCAAGGAATACCCGTCCACGAACGGCTCCAGGGCCGGCATCGTCGCGGCGTATCACCCGAGCGGCAGCCTTGGGCGTTCCCGGTTGCTGGCTCTTCAGGCGATAGCGCTCACCCTGACCGGAACGGTGCTCGTGGTCGTGTGCCTGAATGTCTCCGGCATGATGCAGGTTCGCAGCGCGATGCGTGAGCGGGAGCTGTCCATACGCCAGGCAATCGGCGCGAGCCGCGGACGGCTCGTGCGGCATCTGTTGTCCGAAGCGATCATCCTGGCGGGTTTAGCAGGCCTTCTCGCCTCTGTTGTGCTCCTCAATCTCCCCGCTGCGCTGGCGTGGTTTGCCAAGCAACCGCTGCCGGTTGAGTTGCAGAAGGCGTTGAGATTCGACCTGTCGATCGTCGCGATCTGCGTCGGCGTGTGCCTCGCGACCAGCCTCGTTTTCGGATTGCTCCCGGCTGCGCGGTTCAGCCGTCCCGTGATCATTTCGTCGCTGAAGGATGATGCCGGCGTCGGCGGCTTGCGGGCGGGTCGCGCGCATCGCATGACGGCGGCGCTGCAGATAGCGATCGCCGTCCCGTTAATCGTGATGAGCGGCATCTCGCTCGAGCGCTTCCGCGCTACGGCAACCAGCGACCTCGGCTTCGACGCAGACTTGTTATATGCAGCCCCGTTGCAGTTCGAAGCCGCCGCGCAGCAGCGCGCGGCGATCCGAGTGCAAACCGTCGAGGACAACCTCGAACGGGCGAGCGGTGTGGCATCCGTCACGGTCGCCGACGGCTTGCCGCTCGATTTCCGGTCCCGCGACATGCGGGTATCAGTCCAGATGGGCCCGGACGTTGCGCCGAAGTTCGTCACCGTCGACGTGACGCGCGTCGGTGACCGATATCTGAGCACGATGGGCATCCCGCTCTTAGCCGGGCGCGGCTTCACGGCCGATGATCGCGCGGGCGCCGAGATGGTGACCGTGATCTCGAAAGCGCTGGCCGCGAGACTCTTCCCGAACGCGGACGCCACGGATGCCGTTGGAAAGCGTTTGACGTTCGGGACCCCGGGCAATGAAGACAACACGCAACAAACCCTGACGATCGTGGGTGTGAGCGGCGACTTCCCGACTTCGCAGATGAGCACGGAGCGGGAACAGCTGTTATTGCCATTGGCGCAGCACCCATCGCCGAACGTATTCGTGATCGCGCGGAGTGCCCCTGGCGAACCACCGCTGAAGCTGACCACGGACATCGAGAACGCGATCCGAACTCTCGGTCCGGATGTCGATCGCACGCTCACGACGGGCGACGGCGTTCCTTATTCCAGCATTGTGACCGGGGTCTGGCTCCGCCAAAACAGCATGCGCGACTTTCTGGTGCAGTCGGCCGTTGCGGGCGGCACCGGCACCGTGATCCTGATGCTGGCCGCCCTCGGAATCTACGGCGTCGTCGGGTTGATGGTCGCGGCGCGCACTCGCGAGATTGCGGTGCGGGTGGCCCTCGGTGCTTCGCGACGACGCGTGCTTGGGATGGTCCTGTTCGACGTCGTGAAGCTCGCCACGCCAGGCGTGGCGGTCGGGCTCGTCATCACCGCCGTCCTCATCCGCCTCAACGGCGCGAACATGGGTATTCCGCTCAGCAACGTCGAGCCGCTGGCCTACGTTGCCGGCGCTGCGATCGCGATACTCGTCGCAGTGATCGCCAGCCTTGTGCCGGCTCGCCGCGCCGCGTCGGTGCAGCCGATGGTGGCGATGCGATCTTTATAGGATTGCTGCTGCGAATTCGGTACGGCGGGGCGCTGTTGCCTTACGAGGCCGGTCCGCCTTTCGCGGGGGCCCCCTGCGAGAATTCGCGCCGATATCTGTCGTTCTCCGCCTTCATCTCGGCGAGAAACTGAATGAACTCCGGCGACTGCCTGATGCGGTCCAAAAACGCATCGCGGGTGTAGCGGGGATACAGGTGGTATCCCCAGACCGCAGATTCTCTCAACCACTTGACAGCTTCAGCACTCTTCCCCTCGAGCGCATAGACGCAGGCTATGTCGTACGCGTCGTGATGATAGAGCGGATCTTTCTGCGGGTGTTTGCTGAGCGCGATCGGAATCTGGGCTTCCGCGGCGCGGAAATCTCCTTTCAGGGCAAGGAGTAGAGCCTGCGTCGCCGGCAGCTCGATGTAGTTCCCGCGCGCCTTCGACCAGTTGTCGATCGCTCTTTGGGCGTCGGCGAGTCGGCCCTTTCCCATGAAGTACCAAGCTTCGCTCCTGCCATCGCGCCGGACATTCCTGTCTGCTGCGTACTCATCGTACTTGGACTGCACCTCGTACATGAGAAGAGCCGTCGCTGTAAGCGCGTCACTGGTCGGATCGATTTCGAGACCGCGTGCGAGCTCACGCCTGGCGAGGTCTTCGAGGCCGAGGTGACTGAATATGTACGACAGCTCCCAGTGACCGACGTTCGGATTGAGCTGGTTGGCCAGCAGCGCCTCTCGTGCGGCGGCTTCTCCCTGATAGCCCTCGAACTCGCTGTAGAGGAGCTGAAAACGCGCGAGATGCGTTTCCGCCAGCTGCGGGTCGAGATCCTGCGCGCGAACAATCTCCTGATTCGCCTGCTCGACTAACGCCGCGTTCGTGGGATCGAGGAAGGTCGCGACCGTGGCGTAGGTGTACGCGAGTTGCGCGTGCGCCAGCGCAAAGTTCGGGTCGGCATCGATCGCCTTCTTGAAAAACCCGATCGCGTTGTCCGTCATCTTCTTCGGATCGCGGATGCGCTGGTCGAAGTTGTAGATCCCCTTCAGGTAGAACTCGTAGGCGGCGGGGTCGGACGTGTAATGCTTGGTCAGTTGCGCCTGTTGCGACGCATCGAGCTGCAGGCGCAAACGCGACGCGACCTGTTGCGCCACCGTGTCCTGAACAGCAAAGATGTCGGCCATCCGGATATCGAAGCTGTCCGACCACAACGATGCGCCATCCTGGCATCTGAGGAGATTGACGCTCACTCGCAGCCGATCGTCGGCGCGCTGAAACGAACCTTCGAGGACCGAGTCGACTCCCAACTGTTTGCCCGCGGCAAGCGCGTCGATGTCCTCGTCAAGATATCGGCGCACCGCGCTCGTCGGTCGGACGATGACCCTCCCCGTCTGACTGACGCGGCGGATCGCCGCATCGGCAATCCCCAATCCGAGGTAGTTGTCTTTGGAATCGAGGGACTTGAGCGGTAGGACTGCAAGGGACTTGATCGTGGGCGGCCCTGCCGCGTGCGCCTTCCACCAGGCATAACCAATCACGACGGCGACGGAAGCGACCAGCACGCACATGGCGACGACGACACGAGATCGCGGCAGCAGCCCGCCCGCGCCTCTGGCGCGAAGGGGCTCGCCACGTGCCGCAGATGCAGCAGGATGCGTCCTCTCGAACTCCAGGCGCTGCTTGAGATGCTGCAGGTCCAGGAGGAGGTCCTTTACCGTCTGATAGCGTTCCTCCCGATTCTTGCGCAGCGCTTTGGCGACAATACGTTCCAGTTCTCCGGGCACTTCGGGCGAATACCGCGAGACCGCCGGCGGTTCCCGGTCGCTCAGAATCGCGGCCATGATTTCGTAAACGTTGGCACCTTCGAACGGCAGGCGGCCAGCGAGCATTTCGTACAAGACGACGCCAAGGCTGAAGATGTCGGTGCGCGCATCCACCTGTTGCCCGCGCGCCTGCTCCGGTGACATATAGGTGGCGGTGCCCAACACGACCCCGGAGTCGGTCTTCAGAGGGGCGCGCGTCGGCGCCTCGCCATCCACCCACTCCGGCGATCCTTCAACGATCGATTTCGCCAGTCCGAAATCGAGCACCTTGACGATGCCGTCACCGCGGACAATGACGTTTTCGGGCTTGATGTCCCGGTGCACGATGCCGCTGGCGTGCGCGGCAGCGAGCGCGCTGGCAATCTGGACCGCCACATTCAGGACGTCCGCAAGGGGCATCGCCTGTCCCTGCATTCGCTCGCGCAAGGTCGACCCGTCGATGAATTCCGTGGCGATGAACGAGGTGGACCCCGACTGATCGATCTCGTAGATGGTGATGATGTTCGGATGATTCAGGCCGGAAGCGGCTTTGGCTTCTTGTTCGAAACGCCTCATCCGATCCGGATCGGTGGCGACCGCAGCGGGGAGGATCTTCAGCGCGACTTTGCGATCGAGGCGTGTGTCCTGCGCCAGATACACCTCGCCCATGCCGCCCGCGCCCAAGTGACTGCAAATCTCGTAGCGACCGAGTCTTGTGCCGAGACTGAGCACCGATCGAGTATGCGCATTCCGGCCGATTCAATCAAACGGAAACGACCCCGTTGCTCTTTGAATTCAGGGCCAAAGT